>JAADGW010000048.1 GCA_013152145.1 Deltaproteobacteria bacterium | reverse complement strand
AGCAACTGCGTCAACACGCCCTGCTTGAGGAGACCGATGCGTATCGGCTGGTCAACGGCGAGGGTGACGGGCTGCCCGGCTTGACGGTCGATCGCTATGGTGATTACCTGATGGTGCAGTTGTACAGTGCTGCCTGGGATTGTCATCTCTCTGCTTTGACGACGGCCCTGCAGCGGGTTTATCAACCTCGGGGGATTTATCGCAAGCTGCGCCCACAGGAAACCCGCCGGCTCGAAGCGAAGCATAAAAATAAACAGTACAGCACGGTTATCTTCGGCGAATCGGCGCCGGTGCCGTTAACGGTGCGGGAAAATGGTCTCGCTTATCGGGTCGACCTGCGCGAAGGCTTGAATACCGGGCTGTTTCCCGATCAGCGGCGTAATCGCCGCGAGCTGATGTCCCGGGCTGCCGGTAAGCGGGTGCTCAATCTGTTCGCGTTTACCGGCGCTTTTTCGGTCGCTGCGGCGGCCGCCGGAGCCAAGCAGGTGACCAGCGTCGATGTCTCGCAGAAGTATCTGGATGTCGCCCGCGAGAACTTCGCCGGCAATCGGCTCAATCCGAAACGGCACCAGTTCATCGTCGCCGATGTCTTTGCCGAACTGGCTGAAATGCGCGAACAGAGGCGGCGTTTCGACATCATCCTGTTTGATCCGCCCTCTTTTTCCACCACCAGGAAGAGCCGTTTTTCCACCCATGGCGGCACGGCGAAACTGGTTGCCGAAACCCTGCCGCTGCTCGAGAACGGTGGTCTGTTGATGAGTTCGTCCAATCATCAGAAGGTTTCCATGGATGATTACCTGAAAGAGCTGCGTCGCGGCGCCTTGCAGGTCGGCGCTGAGCTGCGCACCATTTTCACCAGCGGCCAGCCGGAGGATTTTCCCTGCCCGGTCGGTTTTCCCGAAGGACGCTACCTGAAGTTTGTCATCAGTACGATTCCTGTGAGTTGACGCGTTGCTCTGCTCCGTGAAGTGCTGCTGGAGACAGCTTCATGACTGACCACCCGACTGTCCCGGAGTTTGGCGGGCCGGTTTCGTCCGCACGGCTTTCACCCGGCCGGCGCAACCCGCTTGCCTTCCCCGGGCAGTTTTGCTAAAAAGGACCATTCTTTACCCCGAGCTCAAGGAGACAGAAGAATCATGGGATTGATGACCGGTAAACGGGGCATTATTTTTGGTGTCGCCAACGACAAAAGTATTGCCTGGGGGGTCGCTCAGCAGCTGCGTGCAGCTGGAGCCGAGTTGGCTTTCACCTATCTGAACGCAGCGATGGAAAAACGGGTTCGGCCGCTGGCGGAAAGCGTTGATGCGCGGCTTATTCTCCCCTGTGACGTGCAGAATGAAGATGAAATGGTCGCGGTTTTTGACGCGGCCAAGGAAACCTGGGGGGAAATCGATTTTGTCGTCCATGCGGTCGCTTTCGCCAACCGCGAAGATCTGAAAAAACCCTTCAGTCAAACCAGCTGTGACGGTTTCCGGCTGGCTCTTGACGTCAGCGCCTACTCGCTGATATCGATGACCCGCTGTGCCTTGCCGGTCCTGAAAAAGGGCAGCAGCATTGTTACCATGACCTACCTGGGCGCGGTTCGTTCGGTTCCGGCTTACAATGTCATGGGGGTCGCCAAGGCTGCCCTGGAAGCTTCGGTGCGCTACCTGGCTGCCGAGCTGGGCGAGCAGGGGATTCGCGTCAATGCCGTTTCAGCCGGTCCGATCAAAACCCTGGCGGCTTCCGGAATTGCCAACTTCAAGGAAAAATTGCGGGTCGCCGAAGAGCGCGCCCCTCTCAAGCGTCTGGTCTCCCAGGATGAAGTCGGCAAATCGAGTCTTTACCTGCTGTCCGACCTCGCTTCCGGCGTCACCGGCGAAATCCATTATGTGGATGGTGGTTTTAACACCGCCGCCGGTTGATGCAGCGTATCTTTGCAATCTCCTTTGGAAGGGCTCCGTTGAGGGGCCTTTCCTCGTTTCCGGGCAGATAAATGATCGAAGGCAAGACCAGCGGCCTCAAGGCCAGCCAGATTCATGCGCTGGAACGGATCTACCGGCGTAAAATGCCGGCCGGTGAGTTGATTACTGCAGAACTGGCCCGTTATCTGACCGAACTTTCCGCTGAAATTCAGCGTCAGCTCGGGGTGATTGTCGACCGCGCCGGAGTGGTTCAGTACGTTATTGCCGGTGATGATCGGGAGATCGTTATCCCCGACCTCTCCAAATACAGCCTCGGCCGCAGCGGCCTGCGCGGTCTGCGCTGTATCCACACCCACCTCAAGCAAGAACCTTTAAGCCGGGATGATCTGACCGACCTGGAGCTGTTGCGCCTCGACCTGATGGCGGTGATCGGGGTGCGTGATGACGGTCTGCCGGGTCGCTTCGAATATGCCCATCTGCTGCCGACGGAAAAGCAATGTCAGCTTGAAACGGTTGCGCTGGACGATTTTTACCAGCTGCAGGTCGATTTTTCCGCCTTCATTCAGACCCTCGACCAGGAGATGGTGCAGGTTGCCGCCGAAACGGTTGATCTGGCGGATGACCGTGAACGGGCGCTGCTGATCTCCGTCGGACAGGGATCGCGACAGCAGGTCGAAGCTTCGATGGATGAGCTGGAAGAACTGGCACGGACCGCGGACCTGGCAGTGATCGACACGATGATTCAACGACCGCGCAAGCTTAACCCACGCTTTCTGGTCGGCGAAGGCAAGTTGCGCGAAATTATCATCAGCGCCTTGCAGCGGCGCGCGACGCTGCTGGTTTTCGATCAGGATCTGACCCCTAACCAGGTCCGTTCCATCTCAGCGGTCACCGAAATCAAGGTGATCGACCGGACCCAGCTGATCCTCGATATCTTTGCCCATCGCGCCCAGTCGCGTGACGGCAAGGTGCAGGTGGAACTGGCGCAGTTAAAATATATTCTGCCGCGTCTGTCCGGCAAGGGGACTGCCATGTCGCGCCTGATGGGCGGCATCGGCGGCCGCGGACCCGGTGAAACCAAGCTGGAAATTGATCGGCGACGCATCCGTGACAAGATTCGCCGACTGGAAAAACAGCTCGATGGTTTCGGTCGGGGACGTCTGCAGCGGCGGCAGAAGCGGATCCGGGCGGGGCTGCCGATCATTTCGATCATCGGCTACACCAACGCCGGAAAATCGACCCTGCTCAACGCCATGACCCAAAGTGAGGTGTTTACCGAGAATCTGCTGTTTGCCACTCTCGATACCTCGACGCGCCGGTTGCGTTTTCCGCTCGATCGTGAGGTGATCATCACCGACACGGTCGGTTTTATCCGTGACCTGCCGAAGAGCCTGCTGGGGGCGTTTAAAGCAACCCTCGAAGAGTTGGAAGACGCCGATCTATTGCTGCACCTGGTCGATCTGTCCAACCCGCGGTTTAAGGAACAGATCGCTTCCGTCGAAAAGATTCTGCAGGATCTGGATTTGGCAACCCGGCCGCAGTTACTGGTATTCAATAAAGTCGATCAGGTCGATCCGGCGGACGTTCCACATCTCTGTCGGCGTTATCAGGCGATTCCACTGAGCGCTTTTGAGCGCAGCAGCTTTAAGCCGCTGATCGAAGAATTGCAGCGTCGTTTCTGGCCGAACGAGGATGATTGCGGCTCCGGCCAAGCTTGACAGAAGTCGACAGTATACATTAGTCTGCCTGCGGTAAAGAAAATCTGCAGCCCGCTGAAATGAAGTTTTTCGTTGGAGTTTATATGTCTAAATGGTTCTTTGCGCCGTTGCTGTTATTAACTCTGGGGGGCTGTTTCTCGCTATCACCGCAGCAGGTTCGGCTTGCCCCTGAGATTGAAGGTACCGCGGTGGTGACCGCCGCTGCAGATAAGGTCGATGCCGAACCTCTGCCGGTGACGGCCGTGCTTTCCCCGGCTCATCCCGAGGTCTCGACGTTATCGCCTGAGCCGGTCGCCCCACCGGAGCCCGCCCCGGAAAAAGTTGTTGAACCGCCAAAACTGGCTTATTTTGCCGACTTTCCTTTGAGCGATCACCCGCGCGTTGACAAGTTTTATAATTACTACACCGGCAGCGGCCGCAAGATGTTCAGTCGCTGGCTGGAGCGGGCCGGACGCTATACGCCGATGATTCAGAAAATTTTTGCCGAGGAAGGGGTGCCGCGCGACCTTGCCTATCTGGCCATGATCGAATCGGGATTTAATGTCCGTGCCTACAGCTGGGCGCATGCCGCCGGCCCCTGGCAATTCATTGAAAGTACCGCCAGGCTGTACGGCATGAAGAATGACTGGTGGCGGGATGAACGTTGTGATATCGAAAAGGCGACACACGCGGCGGCGAAACATCTGAAATACTTACATGGCCGTTTCAACGGTAACTGGTATCTGGCGGTCGCTGCCTATAACGCCGGGGGTGGAAAAGTCCGCAAAGCGATCAGAGAGCGTGGCAGCAAGGATTTCTGGCAATTGACCGAAGGCAAGGTGCTGCGGGAAGAGACCCGGAATTATCTGCCGAAATTACTGGCGACGTTGAAGATTGTCAAAGATCTGAAAACCAGCGGGTTTGCCGACCTGGATTTTGCTGAGCCGCTTGATTATGACGTTGTCACGGTGCCGACCAGCACCGACCTTGAACTTGTCGCCCGGTTATGCGATGTCGATTATTCAACCATAAAAGCCCTCAACCCGGCGTTGAAACGCTGGAGTACCCCGCCGGGGGTCCGGGATTATCAGTTGAATGTTCCGGCCGGAAAGGCCGAGCAGTTCAGACGACTCTACGCCAAACTTCCCGCAGATCAACGGGCCCGCTACCATCGTCACCAGCTCAGGCCAGGTGACACCCTGGGCAAGTTGGCCAAGAAGTATCGTATTCAGATCAATGACATTATCACTCTGAACAACATCAAGAACCCCAGGGCCTTGCAGGTCGGGCGCGATCTGATACTGCCGCTGAAAGAGAATTTTACCCGTCTGCCGGTCGATTCTCTGGCCGATAACTATGTTCGCAGTTATCGGCGGACCTACCGGGTGCGGACCGGGGACAGCCTCTGGAAAATTGCCAAACGTTTCTCTGTCACTGAAAAGCAGTTGCGCGTCTGGAACCGGCTCGGTTGGAGCAATCTCCTGCGGCCGGGGCAGAAACTGGCCGTTTCCCGACCGGGCAGACGGGCAACCCGGGTGGCGACGCAGGTCGGCCCGGCAAAAAAGGTGATCTACCGGGTTCGGCCCGGAGATACGCTGTGGGGGATCGGTCGCCAGTTTGACGTCGAGACCGAGATGATCCGTCTCTGGAATGATCTCTCCCGTGGCCATATCCTGCGCCCGGGGCAGAAGTTAACTCTCATGGTGACGGCCAGTCGACAGGGCTGACGGGTGACTTCGAGCACCCTGTGTCTGACTCGTCGAGACGGGATATGGTCGAACTTTCACCCTCATCGCTGACGCCGCTATCGCGACGAGTTTGCTTTGACATTTTCGGTGTGGATTGCTAGAGTTCACCGCTAAAATGTGTTGTCACGTGGCCGGTTTGTTCGCCTGTTCGACACAAATTAAACTTGTCTGAAAAGGATTTTTTCATGCTTAATATGGTTATCTCCCTCACTCTGTCGACCCTGTCGGCAGCGCTGGTGATGAAATTTGTCACCGATAGCCTGCCGATCGTTATGGCGGTGTCAATTGTCAGCTTCTTCCTGCCCTTCATCCTGATTGTGCGGGTGGTGATGAAGAAAGTGGAGGCGCTGATGATGAGTGCTCAGCACGATGTTCAGGCCAATCGGGCAGAAAAGGCGATCGCCTCCCTCAAACAGGGGCTCAAATACGGGCAGTGGCAGTTTTATGTCAAGCAGCAGATTTTTTCCCAGATCGGCAGTATCCTGTATATGAAACGTGACTTCAATGAAGCGGTCCCTTATTTGGAGAAGGGTTTTGTCCGCAACTGGGTCAGCATGGCGATGCTCGGGATTGCCTACATGAAAAAGAACAAGACGAAAAAGATGATTGAGACCTTCGACCAGGCGGTCTCGAGCTCACGCAAGGAACCGATGGTCTACGCTCTTTACGCCTTCTGCCTCGATAAAGTCGGTGAACGGCAGAAAGCGATCAGTATTCTGCAGAAGGGTTTGAAGAAGACCGCCAACGATGAGCGGTTACAGGAAAATATCGAACTGCTTCAAGCGGGAAAAAAGATGAAGATGAAGGGTTTCGGCGATATGTGGTACCAGTTCCATCTGGAAAAGCAGGGGGCTCTCATCAAGAAACAGACCAAGATGATGACGGGCCGTCGCAAGCAGGTGGTGCGCTGATCCGCAAACTGTTTTCAGAGGCACAGATGAGCAAAAAAAAACCAGTCTCCGAACCGCAAAAAAAAGAGTGCCGTCGCCGCCCCTTCAGTGATCTGAAGGGGTTTGCTGTATCTGCCGCAGAGCAGGAACCTGAGGATAAGACCACCTCTACTACGGCCGGGTCGGAATCGGCAGGTGGCACTTTTGCTGAAGAAATGGCGCTGCTCGGTGTCGCTCAGTTCAACCCTGCTGATGACGCTGACGAGCTGTCGCCGGGGCCGGTTGCGCAGTCGGCGGTGCAACGTGAAGAGGCTGAATTTCTCCGGGCGATGGGAGAATTACAGGTTTCTTTCAGCGACCGGCTCCCCGCAGAGGATGAGCCGCCGACCGCTTCTGCGCGGCGGTTGAAACAGCTCCGGCAGGGGAGGTTGGTGCCGGAAGCGACTCTCGATCTGCACGGCCTGAAACGAGCTGATGTGGCGGGGAAATTACAGTTTTTTTTGCAGGATGGTGTCCGGCAGGGAAACCGGACCCTGTTGGTGGTCACCGGTCGTGGGCTGCACTCTGTCGACGGTGAACCGGTTCTGCGGACTGAGGCGGAACGCTACCTGGCGGCCGAGGGTCGCAAGTGGGTTGCCGAATGGGGGCGGGCGCCGAAACAGTACGGCGGTGCCGGGGCTCTGGTCTTGTTTTTAAGAAGGCAGCCGCGATAAGTTTGTAAGGATTGAGCCGGTTTCTTTCCCTTTGGCGCTGTTTCTTTACTAATTTACTGCAATAATAGATGTTTAGTTCTGCCCATACTTGACCGAGTTAATGGGATAGGCTATAGTGCATGAATCAACATGATTGGTGAGTTTAGGCGAATGGATAAAACGGACTTTTTTGTAAGGGATATTAACCGAAAAGCAGGCACTCGAGGAGGAACTGATGGGACAAATTTATGATGACAACTCATTGTCGATCGGGCATACGCCGCTGGTGCGTTTAAACCGAATCGTAGCGCAGGATGGTGCTAAGGTTTTTGGTAAGGTCGAAGGGCGTAATCCGGCTTATTCGGTCAAGTGCCGGATCGGGGCGGCGATGATCTGGGATGCTTTGAAAACCGGAAAACTGAAGCCCGGGATGGAAATTATTGAGCCGACCAGCGGGAATACCGGTATCGCCCTGGCATTTGTCGCGGCGGCCAAAGGGATCCCGATTACCCTGACCATGCCCGAGACGATGAGTATGGAGCGGCGTAAGGTGTTAAAGGCTTTTGGCGCCAATCTGGTTCTGACTCCCGGGGCTAAAGGGATGGCGGGGGCGATTACTGAAGCTGAGCAGATTGCCGAGGCTGAGCCTGATCGTTACTTGCTGCTGCACCAGTTCAAAAACCCGGCCAACCCGGCGATCCACGAACAGACGACGGGGCCGGAAATCTGGGATGATACCGACGGACAGGTCGACGTGCTGGTGTCCGGAGTCGGAACCGGTGGCACCATTACCGGGGTTTCCCGTTATCTCAAGAATACCAGAGGGCGGCAGATCGTTTCGGTCGCGGTCGAACCGACCGACAGTCCGGTCATCAGTCAACATCTGGCCGGTGAGATATTGCAACCGGGACCGCATAAAATCCAGGGGATCGGGGCCGGCTTTATCCCCGACACTCTCGATCTGCAGATGGTCGATCGCGTCGAACGGGTGAGCAACGAGGAATCGCTTGAGTATGCTCGGCGGCTGGCCAAAGAGGAGGGCCTCCTTTCGGGGATTTCTTCCGGTGCAGCGGTCGCTGCCGCCGTACGCCTGGCGGCTGAGCCTGAGTTTGCCGGGAAAAATATCGTCGTGATTCTGCCCGATTCCGGTGAGCGATACCTGTCGAGCGTCCTCTTCGAAGGCGTCTAGTCAACCCGTCACAAAGATGGGTTGACTAGTTGTTTGACAGCAACTAATGTGTGGACGATCCTGAATTGGATTGTCAGTCTTTATCGAGAGTGGTGAGGGACAGGCCCTGCGAAGCCACAGCAACCGGTCCGATCATTTGCTCGGACAGATGTGCTAATTCCTGCTCGACCTTGTCTGCCGGCAAGCGTCGGGGAAGATGAGGACGGAGCTTCAGAACCTGGATTTTTTCCCGAAGCCCCTTCTCGTTCCTCTGTGAGAAGGGGCTTTTTGTCTCTTCAGTATCCATCTGAAAGGGAATGAATGATGTCCAGAATCGTCAGAAACAGCCTGTCCACCCGCAGTGTGCAGATCGGCGTCGGTCGCGATGAGCAAACCGGAGGGATCAGTTTTCCGATCTATCACAGTGCCACCTACCGCCATGGACAGAGCACCGGTTACGATTACACCCGCAGCGGCAATCCGACCCGCGATATTCTGGAAGAAGCACTCGCCGAACTTGAGGGCGGCGCGCGGGGTCTGGCCTTTTCGTCCGGGATGGCCGCTCTGACCTCGTTGTTTCTGCATTTTTCCAGTGGTGATCACCTGCTGGTGTCCGAAGATCTTTACGGTGGCACTTACCGGGTTCTCGACCAGATTTTCGCCAAGCTCGGGGTCAGCACCTCTTATGTCGATACGACCGCGACCGACGCGGTTGCGGCGGCAGTGACCGCGAAGACCAAGGCTCTGCTGGTTGAAACACCGGGCAATCCGCTGCTCGGGATTGCGGATATCCGGGCCCTCGGTGATTTGTGCAAAGCGGCCGGGCTGCTCTTTATCGTTGATAACACCTTCCTGACGCCTGTGTTGCAGCGGCCCCTGGAGCTGGGGGCGGATATCGTTGTGCATTCGGCGACCAAGTATCTGGGCGGGCACAGCGACCTTTGTGCCGGGGTCCTGGTGGCTAAAGATGAAGCTTTGGGTGAGCGGCTTTATTTCCTGCAGAACTCCACCGGTGCGATCCTGTCCCCACAGGATTGCTGGTTGCTGATCCGCAGTCTGAAAACGCTGCCGTTACGGATGCAGAGGCACTCTGCCAGCGCGCTGCAGGTCGCGCACTGGTTGCAGCGGCAACCGCAGGTGGACAGCGTCTATTATCCCGGTCTGGCAGAGCATCCGGGGCACGAATTGAGCAAACAACAGGCTGATGGTTTTGGTGGGATGCTCTCTTTCCGGGTTGCCGGCCCGGAGCTGGCTGAACAGATACTTGAAAAGCTGCAACTGATCTCCTTTGCCGAAAGTCTCGGCGGGGTTGAGTCGCTGATGACCCTGCCGGCAGTCCAGACCCACGGTGATATCCCTGAAGCCGAACGGCAACGACTGGGAATCTGTAACAGCCTGCTGCGCTTGTCGGTCGGCCTCGAAGAACCTGACGAGCTGATTGCCGATCTCGCCCAGGCGTTGGACTGATTTCATGACAGGAGCTCTGGTTATCTGACCCAATAAAGATACTTTTTTATCGCTTCTCTCCACATCGAATATACAGTTGTGATATCCTCATCCGGGTAAAGAAACTGACTGTGATGATGAGGGTATGTAATGTCCGATTTTCAATCCGGGGGTGTTTCGATCAGCACAACCGAATCTCTGCGGAAGCTGACTGAACAGCTGGTTCAAGCCATTGATTGTCTCACCGGGCTCGGTGATGACTACTCAACTTCCCGGGCTGAACTGGAGTTGCTGCAACAACGTCTCGCGGAAGGGCGTTTTCATCTGGCCGTGCTGGGGCAGTTCAAACGCGGTAAGAGTACCCTGCTTAATGCGTTGCTCGGTGATGATCTGTTGCCGACCGATATCCTGCCGGTGACGGCAATCCCCACTTTTATCAGTTCCGGTTCCGAAATTACGGTCCGGGTCTATTTTTTCGACCGCAGCGAAACCGATTATTTTCCGACCGATGATGACCGCAGTCTGGCCGCTTTTCTGGCCGACTATGTGACCGAAGCCGGCAACCCGCACAACCAGCATCAGGTCAGTCGAGTCGAGATCAGCCATCCGGCGGCATTGCTGCATCAAGGGGTGGTGCTGGTTGATACCCCGGGAATCGGTTCGACGCTGAAGCATAACACCGAAGTTGCCCATCAGATCCTTCCCCAGTGTGATGCCGCTCTGTTTCTGGTTTCTCCCGATCCGCCGATCACTGAGATAGAGCTTGAATATCTGGCGCAGATCAAACAGCAGCTGCCGCGGACTTTCTACCTGTTGAACAAGGTCGATTTTCTGAATGCCGAGGAGCAGCTGGCTTCGCTTAAATTTCTGGCATCACAGCTGGAGACGCTTTGTGACGGGGAGCCGCAGGTGCTGCCGATTTCGGCTCGCAGGGGGTTGCAGGCCCGCCTGGAAGGGGACTCGCACGCCTGGAACGAAAGCGGCATGCAGCGGGTTGAGCAGAGCTTGATCGATTTTTTTGCGCGGGAAAAGCAGCAGACCCTGCAGACGGCTATCGCCCGGCGGACGCTGGACTTGATCAGCGACGCCGGCATGCAATTACAATTGTCACTAAGCGCCCTGAAACTGCCCGAAGCTGAACTCCAGCGCCGACTTGAGCAATTCCGACTGTCTCTGCCCGCGGTCGAGCGGGAGCAGCAGGCCGCCGTTGATGTTCTGGCCGGTGATCTGAAACGGGTTATAGCGCGCTTGGCCGAAGAGATAGAGGTGCTGCGGAAAAAGGCCAAACAGCAGATTCTCAGTCAAGTGGAAGAGCATTTGGTGGTGGTCGAGGACCCGGAGCAGATGGAGCGGCTGGTCCATGCAACGATTGCCACGGAGACAGAGCAGTTTTTCGCCCCGGCGATGCGCAGCACGGCCGAACTGATCCGGCAGGAAGCGACCCGGCTGTTGAGTCTCAACCAGCAACGCAGTAACCGATTGATCGAGCAAGTCCGCCAGACCGCTGCCGAGTTGTTCGATATCCCTTATCATGCTCCGGCAGCGGGGGCCTCCTACTCACCGTTTGCCGTGCCCGCCTGGAGTAACGATCTCTTCACCTCCGACATGGACCCTTTGGGGCAGCGATTATCCCGTAAATTTTTCACCCGGAAATATCGCCGTAAGCGGACCGTCAACCGCTTGCGCGAAGAGAGCCGCAAGCTGTTGAATCGGAATATCGAGCAGATCAGTTGGGCTTTACGGCAGAGCCTTGATGAAAGCTTTCGCCAGTTTGGCAGTGAACTGGGTGAACAGCTGGGGAAAACCATTGCCGCCACCCGCAAGGCGATGGAAGTGGCCCTCGAGCGCAGTGAATCTCACTCGCGTGAGAGCTCAAAAACGGAAATCAGTCTGCGAAAGGCATTACAGGTGCTGGAAGATATCAAGCATTCTCTGGCCGGAGAATGACTCTTGCGTCGGTGGTGACGGCTTTTAACCCTGTTCAGCCCGGAGCCAGACAGAACAGGGTCAAAACCAATCAATGAATACCGATTGAAATATTTTAGCCCTGTTTGGTTTATGTTTCCAGACCGGATTCAGGTTCAACCGGGGCGACGGTTTTTCTCGGTCGGCCCGGTCGGCGTCGCTTCGGTTTCTCTTCAGCGGCTGATTCGCTGGTCACGGCGACTGTTTCTGCCGGAGTCTCCTCGGTTGTTTTTTTAGTCGTCCGGCGGGTACGTCGCTTCGGTTTTTCTTCAGCAGGCGATTCGCTGGTCACGGCGACTGTTTCTGCCGGAGTCTCCTCGGTTGTTTTTTTAGTCGTCCGGCGGGTGCGTCGCTTCGGTTTTTCTTCAGCAGGCGATTCGCTGGTCACGGTGGCTGTTTCTGCCGGAATCTCCTCAGCTGTCTTTTTGGTCGTCCGCCGGCTGCGCCGCTGCGGTTTTTTCTCGGCCGCTTCGGTCGCTTCGACTTCTGGCCCTGCAGTTTGCTCATTGTCTACTGCGGCAGTTTTCTCCACGGTCGTTTCGCGTGGCGGTTGTTCTTTGGGCGAGTCCCCGGTTGCTTTTTTCTCTGGGTCTGCGACAGGAGAATGCTCTGCTTTTGTCAGCGGTGATTCAGCTGCGGCCGGCTCCGCTGCTTCGCTCGCCGGTTCCTCGGTCGGTTTGCTCTGTTTCGTCTGCCCGGCCCCAGGTTCATCGCGGCGGTCAGTTTTTTTCCGTCTCCGGCGGCGGCGGCGACTCTTTTTTACTTCGGCCTCATCCTCCTGCCTGACGGGCTGCTCTTCGATGGTTTCACTGCTGCTGTTTTCCTGAGGATGTTTTTCCGCCTGTTCGGCGGCCGCCAAGGCGCTCTCTATCTGGTTGGCATGGGTGACCGGGGCAATCTCACGGGAATTATCGCCATTCTTTTCCCGTTTGAGCAGTTCAATATCCAGTTGTCCCGGCAGCATCTCGGCGCAGCCGATGACCGTCACGGTCAGGTTTAAACGTTGTTCCAGCGCGACCAGCGATTGTCGTTTGCTGTTTAACAGGTCGTTGGCGACATCGATCGGGACTTTGACTTCAATCCGGCCGATATGCCCCTTGGATGCCGCGGCGTGGATCTGACGCAACAATCCGACCGCCTGGTTTTCGGCACTTTTGATCCGGCCTTTGCCCTGACAATGTGGACATTCCAGGTAGGAACCGACGCTCAGCGTCGGTTTCAGTCGTTGGCGACTCATTTCCATCAAGCCGAACTGGCTGATCCGGCCGACGGTCACCTTGGCCTTGTCATCTTTCAGGGATTTGCGCAGTTCCTGCTCAACTTCACGGATATGTTTGCGATCCCGCATGTCGATAAAATCGATAACCACCAGCCCGCCGAGATCCCTCAGCCGTAGCTGGCGGCCGATTTCGGCCGCTGCCTCCAGGTTGGTTTTTACCGCGGTCGCTTCGATGCCGCTTTCACTCGAAAGCTTGCCCGAGTTGACGTCGATAGCGACCAGCGCCTCGGTCTGGTCGATAACGATGGAACCACCGGACGGCAGTGGGATCTGATTTTTTGCCAGTCCGTCGATCTGCTCTTCGATCTGATAGCGGGAGAAGATCGGGCGCCGCTCGCGGTGTTGTTTGACCAGGTTGGACAGTTCCGGCATGACCAGGGCGAAAAAGTCTTTTGTTTCCTGATAAACTTTCTGGTCGTCGATCAGGACCTCGTCCATCTCGGCGCTGAAATAGTCGCGGATGGAACGGATCACCAGATTCGATTCCTGATAGAGCTGGGCCGGTGCCTTGACCTGGTCTTTGCGGGCAATAATCCCTTCGAAGAGCCGTACCAGATAATCAAAATCGCGTTTCAGCTCCTCTTTTTCCTTGCCGATTCCGGCGGTGCGGACGATGTAACCCATCCGTTCCGGCAGGTCCAGCTCGGCCATGGTGCGCTTCAGTTTTTTCCGCTCCGAATCATCCTGGATTTTACGCGAGACCCCCTTGGTGGTGCTGTCCGGCATCAGGACCATGTAGCGTCCGGGAACCGAGAGATTGGTGGTCAGCGCCGCTCCTTTGCTGCCGCGCTCTTCTTTGACGATTTGGACGAGGATTTCCCGGCCGCGGTGCAGGATATCGTTGATGCGGGGGCGACCTTTGGAGTCATCTTTGGGGAGCAGGCTGGGATGGATTTCACCGATTTGCAGAAAGCCGAGTTTTTCGGCACCATAATCGACGAAAGCGGCTTGCAGCCCGGATTCAACCCGAACCACCACCGCTTTGTAAATGTTGCCTTTGGTTTGTTCCTGTCCGGCAATCTCGATATCAAGTTCACTTAACAGGCCATCGACAACGATCGCCACCCGATTTTCCTCCGGGTGGGAGGCGTTGATCAACATCTTTTTACTCATCTTTAAAAACCTTTCCGGCCGCCGATTCCGGCGGGTCAGACCGGGACTCAGCTGTATCCGACCTCTCCGCTGCTGCGGGGTCTGTTGCTGAAGTCCGGTTTAACGGGGGATGCCGTCAGGCTTGTGAGCCTGCGGCATCGAACTTGTTTCAACTATGCGTTACCGGTCTCAACGCCTTGCTGCGGAGACCCGGAGGGCGCTCAAATTCCACGGAACTATAGCAGATATGGAACGGCTGTAAATCATAATCGAGGATAAATGATCATTTTTATCAACCGATTCACTCGGTTTTCTTCGTTTTGCTTTGCACTGTAACTGTAGAATATTCTTCTATTGCTGTTGAATATTCTGCATTTGTTGGTCTGTGGCTCTTATTTTAAGGTTATAACTGTGTGTAATTATTTGTAAAAATATGTTTGGCACGAAAGATGGAGTGCGTGCAGTGAAGATTTTACAATTTTATGTGCCACAGGAGTTTGTTTTGATAATTATGCGTATGAAGTTAGTTGGCCTGTTGCTGGCGGCGCTGCTGGTTCCGAGCATGCAGTCGGTTGCTGCCGAATCTGTACAGTTACAGCAATTGCTCGTGGAAGCAGATAAAAATAACCCCTCGTTGAGGGCTGCCGACGAGAAGGTTGCGGTTGCCGAGAGTAAAATTGATCAGCTGACATCATTGCGGGACCCGGTCTTGTCGATCGCGCTGTCGAATTATCCGATTGATGAACTCAAAAGTGATGTCTCGCCGATGACCGGTAACGAAGTCCGTCTGGCGCAGAAGTTCCCTTTTCCGGGCAAGCTTGATGCTAAAGGGAGAATGGCGGCAGAAAAGAGTCGCTGGTTCGCCGCTGCTTATCAGGATGCCCGGTTGCAGGTTCGGCGGCAGGTCAAGGACGCCTGGTATCGGCTGTTATTTCTGCAGCGGGCGATTGAGTTGACCGACCGTAACCTGGAGATTATCGATAATTTTATCGAGCTGACAGAAACCCGCTACGAGGTCGGCAAGGGCTTACAGCAGAATGTGCTGAAGGCGCAGCTGCAGCGTTCGAAACAGATGGACAAGTTATTACGTCTGCAGCAGCAACGGGAGGCAACGCGGGCGGAGTTGAACAGTCTGGCCGGTCGTGAGACCGACCATGAACTGACGGTCTCAGGGCAGCTGGACTTTGCGGATATTGTGTTTTCGTTGGATAAATTACAACAGGAGGCGGTAAAGAAACGTCCGATGTTTGCCGCGTTTGCGGCCCTGATTGAACAGTACAAGTCACAACGGGAACTGGCCATCCTCGATTATCGCCCCGATTTCACTCTCTGGGCGGGCTATCGGTTCCGGGATGATGGTCTGCGGGACGGCGGCACTGATTTTGTCAGCGCCGGGCTCAGTTTTAACCTGCCGGTACGCAAGGCCCGCCGGCGTGCCGCCGTGGCCGAAGCTGATTCTTCGTTGCGGCTGGCATACCAGAAACGCAACGATTTCAACAACCGGGTGAATCTGGCAATCCATCGTTTTCTGACCAAGTTGAACCAAGCAACACAACTTGCCGATCTCTACAAAAATGGCATCCTTCCCCAGGCCGATCAGACCTTTCAGGCCACCCTGAGCGCCTACCGGGTTGATAAGGTTGACTTCCTTTCACTGCTCGATTCCTTGATGGGGCTCTATCGTTACAAAATCGATTATGTTCGTACCCTCAGTGACCAGCAGCGCAGCTTGGCCGCGCTTGAGGCGGCCGCCGGTCTTGACGTTGACCAACTCTGAAACTCACCGAAATTTGATGAAGGATAATACTACGATGAGAAGACTGCTGAAACCAACCTTGTCCTTGTTTACCGTCCTGTTGCTGGCCGGCGGTATCTTTCTCAGTGCCGACCTGAGTTTCCGCCGTTCTCCGCTGGCCGGGACCGAACAGAGTCGCGCTGCAGAAGCAGAAAAGTATACCTGCGGGATGCACCCGATGGTCGTCGTCGATGAGCCGGGCAACTGCCCGATCTGCGGCATGGACCTGGTCCCTCTGAAAGCGACAACCGGTGCTTCCGGCGGTGCCGCTTCCGGCGAGCGCAAAGTCAAGTATTGGCAGGCGCCGATGGACCCGACTTACATTCGTAATGAGCCGGGCAAGTCACCGATGGGCATGGACCTGGTCCCGGTGTATGAGGATGAGGCGACCGGTGGGGCTATCATCAAGATCGACGCGAATACCATCCAGAATATGGGGGTGCGCACCGCCAGGGTCCTGCGCGGTAATCTGTCCCGAACCATCCGTACCATCGGCCTGGTCGCTTACAATGAGCCGGAGCAGTATGTGGTCAACACCAAGATCGCCGGCTGGATTGAAAAGCTCTACGTTGCTGAACTGGGTCAGAAGGTCAAAAAAGGGCAGAAGCTGCTCGAAATCTACAGTCCCGAATTGGTCACGGCCCAGCAGGAATTGCTGCTGGCACGCGACAATTATCGTTCGCTGCAAAAGAGCAGCTTCCCGCAGATTGTCGCAAATGCCAAGCGCTTGCTGGAGGCTTCGCGCAAGCGACTGGAGCTCTGGGATGTCAGTAAAAAACAGATCTCCCGGCTGGAAAAAACCTCCGAAGTCCGCAAAACCGTTACCCTCTATGCGCCTTACAGCGGCATTGTCACCAAGAAACTGACCCGGCAGGGGGCTTATGCCAAGCCGGGGGTGGCGCTGCTCAACCTGGCCGACCTGTCGAAGGTCTGGGTGCTGGCCGATATCTATGAATATCAACTTCCCTGGGTCAAGGTCGGGCAACAGGCGGTTGTCGAACTGCCTTATGTGCATGATCGCAAGTTCTCCGCCCGGATCAGTTATCTTTACCCCTATGTTGAAGCGAAAACCCGTACGGTCAAGGCTCGAATCGAATTTGATAACGCTGATTCCGAGCTGCGTCCCGACATGTATGTCAACGTCTATCTCCATGGGGAGACAGTGACGGGGGCGCTGCTGATTCCGCAGGAAGCAGTCCTGTACTCCGGTGAGCATACGCGGGTGTTTATCGCTCTGGACGGTGGTCGTTTTGAACCGCGCGAGGTGAAGGTCGGCCTGCAGGGGGAGGATGGTCTGATCGAGATCAAGCAGGGCCTGCTGGAAGGGGAGTTGGTGGTGACCAGCGCCCAGTTCCTGCTCGATTCGGAGAGTAAGCTGCGCGAAGCGATTCAGAAGATGCTGAAGCCGAAGGCGGCCGTTTCGGCGACCAGCGCGGCGGGTGATGAGGATCTGTTTGACGACGAAAACCAATCGGCCAAGGACAATTCCGAGGATCTGTTTAAATAATTCGACCGCTACCGGTCTAGCAAAGGTTATTGGATATGCTGGAAAAACTCATCGAATGGTCGATCAGAAATAAATTTATAGTGCTGTTGCTGACCTTCTTCGTGATCGTCGGCGGCCTCTATTCCCTGAAGAATATACCGCTTGATGCCATCCCCGACCTGTCGGACGTGCAGGTGATCGTCTTTACCAAATATCCCGGGCAGGCGCCGCAGGTGGTTGAAGATCAGGTGACCTACCCGCTGACCACGCAGATGCTCGCGGTGCCGAAGGCGAAAACCGTGCGCGGCTACTCTTTCTTCGGCCTCTCTTTTGTCTACATTATTTTCGAAGATGGTACGGATCTCTACTGGGCGCGCTCGCGGGTGCTTGAATATCTCAACTATGCCGCCGGCAAGTTGCCGAAGGGCGTGACGCCGAGCCTCGGCCCTGATGCCACCGGCGTCGGCTGGGTTTACGAGTATGTGCTGGAGAGTGATAATCATGATCTGCAGCAGTTGCGCTCGCTGCAGGACTGGTTTCTACGCTACGAGCTGACCTCGGTGAAAGGGGTTTCCGAGGTGGCCAGTATCGGTGGTTACGTCAAGCAATACCAGGTCGCGATCGATCCTGAGCGGCTGCTCGCTTACAACCTGACCATTCCGAAAATCCGCCGGGCGATCCAGCGCAGCAATAATGATGTCGGCGGGCGGTTGGTGGAGATGGCCGAGACCGAGTTTATGGTGCGGGGCCTCGGCTATATCCGCTCGGTGGCGGATCTGGAAATGGTGGTGGTCGGGACCAACAATCGCGGTACCCCGATTCTGTTACGTGATCTGGCGCGGATCAGTATCGGGCCGGAATTGCGGCGCGGGGTTGCCGAACTGGACGGCCAGGGTGAAGTGGTCGGTGGCGTGGTGGTGATGCGGTATGGCGAAAATGCCCTGAAAACCATCGAGAACGTCAAGAAAAAGCTGGAACAGCTGCAGGCGGGGCTGCCCGAAGGGGTAAAAATCAAAACCGTCTATGACCGCAGCGGTCTGATCGAGCGCGCCGTCGACACGCTTAAAGAGAAGCTGATCGAGGAGAGTATCGTGGTTGCGGTGGTTACCGTGCTGTTCCTGTTTCACCTGCCCAGCGCACTGGTGGCGATTTTTACCCTGCCGGTAGCGATCCTGATGGCCTTCATCGTTATGGGCTGGCAGGGGATCAATGCCAACATCATGAGCCTCGGTGGTATCGCCATTGCCATCGGTGCGATGATTGATGCGGCGATTATCATGATTGAAAATGCCCATAAGCACCTGGAACAAGACCGGGGCAAACTGGGGCACTGGGAGATTATCACCAATGCCTCGAAAGAGGTCGGTCCGGCGTTGTTCTACTCGCTGCTGGTCATCACGGTCTCCTTCTTTCCGGTGTTTACCCTCGGTGAGCAATCGGGACGCTTGTTCAAGCCGTTGGCCTACACCAAGACCTACGCCATGGCCGCTGCGGCATTGCTGTCGATTACCATCGTCCCGGTGCTGATGGGCTGGTTTATCCGCGGTAAGATTCCGGCCGAGGAGAAAAATCCGATCAATCGACTGCTGATCCGGGTTTATCACCCGGTGGTCGATTTTGTTCTCAAGTGGCGTAAACTTGTGTTGCTGGTGGCGGTTTTGACCACCCTTTCGATTATCTTTCCACTGCAGAGGATGGGCAGTGAGTTCATGCCGCCGCTCTACGAAGGGGATCTGCTCTACATGCCGACCACCCTGCCGGGGATCTCCATTACCAAGGCGCGTGAGTTGTTGCAGCAGACAGATCGCATCATTCGCCAGTTTCCGGAGGTTGAACACGTTTTCGGTAAGGTTGGCCGGGCACAGACCGCAACCGATCCGGCACCCTTGTCGATGTTGGAAACCACCATCATGCTCAAGCCGGAAGATGAGTGGCGGGTCATACCGAAACATCGCTTCTATTCTGATTGGTCTGAAGGTTATGACTGGTTGAAGGTTCCGTTACGGTTCGTCTGGCCGGAGAAGGGGACGATCAATATTGAGGAGCTCAAGACCGAGCTGAATAACGCCATCAAATTTCCGGGACTGACCAACGCCTGGACCATGCCGATCAAAACCCGCATCGATATGCTTTCGACCGGCATCAAGACCCCGGTCGGGATCAAGGTGATGGGGGATGACCTGGAAACCCTGTCGCGCATCGGTGAAGAGATCGAGGCGGTGGTGCGGGAGATCCCAGGGACCCTGAGCGCCTTCTCCGAGCGGGTGGTCGGCGGCAATTATCTCGATTTTGACATCGATCGACGGGCCATCGCCCGTTACGGTCTGACCGTGGGAGATGTACAGGACACCATCATGTCGGCGATCGGCGGCATGAACGTTGCCCAGACCGTCGAGGGGCTGGAACGCTATCCGATCAATATCCGTTACGCGCGTGACTATCGTAACGATCTGCAGGCCCTCAATCAGGTGCTGGTGCCGATCGCCGACGGTCGGCATATCCCGATCTCGCAGGTGGCTAAAATCCGCATCCGTAAAGGCCCTCCCGGGATCAAGACTGAGAACGCCCGGAAGACTGCCTGGATCTATGTCGACCTGAAGGATATCGATGTCGGTACTTATGTGGAGCGGGCGCAGAAAATTATCGCTGAAAAGGTTAAGTTGCCGGTCGGTTACAATCTGGTCTGGAGCGGTCAGTATGAATATATGCAGGCGGCGGCAGCCAAGCTGAAGGTAGTGATCCCGCTGACCCTGCTGATCATCTTTGTTATCATCTACATGAACACCAAATCGATGGTTAAAACGGCGATTATTTTTGTCGCCCTGCCGCTGTCGATGGTCGGTTGCTTCTGGTTCCTCTGGCTGCTCGGTTACCACATGTCGGTGGCCGTCTGGGTCGGGGTTATCGCCCTGGCTGGAATTTCCGCAGAGACCGGGGTGGTGATGCTGCTCTACCTTGATCTGGCCTATGAAATGTGGAAAGAAAAGGGACGGATGATCACCCGGGGTGACCTGGTGCAGGCGATCCATCACGGTGCAGTCAAGCGGATTCGGCCGAAGGTCATGACCATCTGCGTGATTATCGCCGGCCTGGTGCCGATCATGTGGAGTCACGGCGCCGGTGCTGACGTGATGAAACGGATCGCGGCACCGATGGTCGGTGGGATAGTGACCTCCGGGATCATGGAGTTGATGGTCTTCCCGGTGATCTATTTCATGTGGCGAGGTCTGCGCCTGAAAAAAGATATGACACCGACCGATCCTGGCGACCTGGTTGAGAACGGAACCTATATTGATCGCCCGAGTCGTGAGCACCTGGCCGGACCGAAGCAGCTGGACGAGCAGTTTTCAGAGCAGAGTCATAGATAGACCTGGCGGGAAAGGAAGGGTAACTATTCAGCAGGATGGCCTCGCGCTGCTGAATAGTTACAAGGAAGGTACCATTTAACCTCGGGATACGGTTTGCTGACAGTAGTCCCCGAAACTTTCACACTCGTTTTGATGGTCAATGAATCAGTCTTTTGCGGTTTTGCAGTGGGTAAAGCCGGAGACATCTTTCAGTAACAACCTAAATTATGAACGGAGAATAACAATGAAAAAGCAGATTTTTGTGTTGATGATGGTCGCGCTGTTGATGATTCCCGCCGCAGTTATGGCGATGAAAATGATGGATGGCGACATGAGCAAGATGAGTCGTGGGAGCAGTATGCCGATGGGCAGTAATATGGTCATGCTGCAGGGCAGTAAGGTTGACGGCATCACGGCTTCGGCCCATCTGATGGATGTCAAGGCGAAGATGGCCGAGAACGGCATGTCGACGACCCATCACCTGATGGTCGGTTTTACGACGGACGCGGGGGAAAAGGTCAGCAAAGGGCAGGTCGCGGTCAAGATTGAAGCTCCCGACGGAAAGGTGAGCAGCGCAAAAAAAATGATGGGAATGGGCGGCCAGTTCGGTGTCGACCTGACCCTCGACCAGAAGGGATCGTACCACTTCAAGATCGGCACCAAACTGGCTGATGGTAAGAAGCGGGTCTTCCACATGCATTATGAGAACAAATAACCGCACATCCTGAAAATGACCCTTAACAGCCCCGGCAGAAATGTCGGGGCTGTTTCTTTTTCCGGGAGAATCCCGGAAAATTATGCGACAGCCGCTATAATTTAAACATAACTATTCAGCAGCGCGGTGGATGACCTCGCGCTACCCACTCCAAGGGATGAACCCATCCATGGGGCTTGACTGTCGCCATCCAGGCGACAGACACCCTTGAAGTGGGCACCCCGAGGCCATCCGGCTGAATAGTTACAACATCGGTTCCTTTTTGTCACATCGATTCTTCCAGCTAGAAAGGGGGCAGTTTATGGTGAGCATGAACTTTTGGACTCCGCGACAGGAAGCTAAACTTCTCGCATGGCACAAAAGGCAACAGATTCCCGGTCAGCAGAAACCGGGGGTATGTTTCACCGTTGCGCGGGAATTCGGCTGTCAGGCTTATCCCGTGGCAGAAGCTCTGGTCCAACGTCTCAATAAGCGCACCACGGGAGAGCCTTGGGTGGTTGTCGGCCGGGAGCTGTTGAGTGAGGTTGCCAAGCTGTCCGGTTATTCTGTTGCGCAGATCGAAAAATCCCAGGATACCCCCTCCTCACTGAAAGCAATTTTCCCGATGTTTCTGGACAACAGCCGCGCCGAAGAGACGGAGGTCTTCACCCACCTGCGCAACGTCATCCGCGGTTTTGCCAAGCGCGGTCATTGCGTATTGGTCGGTGGCGGGGCCGTATTAGCGACGCAGGATCTGGCGAATTGTATCCACTTACGTCTGTTTGCCCCTTATGATTTCCGGGTGAGGAAGATTGTCCAGGGTCATCACCTGACACAGGCCGAGGCAGAGAAGTTCATCGACCTGCACCAGAAACAGCGGGATGATTTTCTGGAACGTTTTGCGGATGAGAAGATCGACGATCCGCTGCTCTACCATCTGCTGATCAACAACAGTCGCATGCAGGTTGCCGCGATTGCCGAGCTGGCTGACGATTATCTGCTCCAGCTCAAGTCCTGAGACTTCAGCGGCGCATTTTTTTTTACGGTTACAGTTTTCCGTGTAAAAAACTATGTAACTTCAAGAGCAGACCCTGTCGGGTGAAGAGTGCCCCGTGCGGACATAATTCCTGACAGCAGAAACATCGAATGCAGCGGTCGTAATCGATCTGCAACCGCTGGTTTTCTATCTTCATTGCTTCCGGCGGGCAGTGAGTGACGCAGTCGTTGCAGAGTCTGCAAAGGTTCGGATCAACCACCGGTCGGGCCGTGATCGAATGCCGCAGATAATTTTTCAGCGGGCCTTTGAGGCCGAAGTTGACATCGGTTGTCTTGGCCGGCCTGAAATTGTCGACCCGCAGCTCCTCAAGCGAGGTTCCCAGCAGTTCCAATTGAGCGATTCTGGTGTAAGGGCGATCGGTGTCGAGCGCTTTTCGCTGGGTCCAGACCTGGTGCGGTTGCATTCCGACCAGCTCGGTGGCGACCGTATCTACCGCCTGTGCGTTGCTGCCGGCCAGCAGTGTCCCGAGCTGTACCGGGGTGCCGCTGCCGGGGCCTTCTCCCTCCATGCCGATCACCGCATCGACAATATTCAGGGTCGGCGCCAGCTGTTCACAGAGTTCCAGCAGCATCAGGGCAAAAAAGCTTTTGTCGGTGCCGGCCTGCAGATGCAGACGTGGTTTGCGCAAGCCGACCACCGCACCGAACATGTTCTTCACCGCACAGGTCAGGCCCATCATCTGATGAGTTTTCAGCTTCGGCAGGTTGATGATAATATCGGCATCGAGAATGTCCTGGGCGATTTCCAACTCTTGAAAGGTCCCGCCGCGCGGACGGATTTTAACCGATGTTTCAAACCGGGCAAAGTGGGCACCGGTTGCCTCTATCACGTCGAGAATACCACTTTTCCGGGCGACATTTTCCGGGCTGCCGATACCGGGGGAGTCCCCGACACTGACGATGCCGCCGGCCGCCTGCAGTAGTTCGATGACGGCGCGAACAATTTCCGGATGGGTGGTGACCGCCTTCTCGGGAGGTTTGCCGGCTAACAGGTTGGGTTTGAGCAGAACCTTCCGGCCGGGCTTAACGAACTGCCGTATCCCTCCGAGCGGCTCGAGTAACTGCTCCAGGGCGGCTTTTACGGCTGTCGGTTGGTAGCTCGTGAGGGATTGTAACGAGACGCGCTCAGCGGCGGCACAAGCAGTGGAGGACACCGGTAGCTAGCCTTCGAGCAGTTTGATGTGCAGTTTGCGCTTGCGCGGACCATCAAACTCACAGAAGTAGATCCCCTGCCAGGTGCCGAGCAGCAGTTTGCCGTTGCGGATAATCAGCTGTTCACTGGTACCGATCAGGCTGCTTTTTATGTGAGCCGCACTGTTCCCTTCCAGGTGCCGATAGCGGTTCTGCAGCGGGATCAGCTGGTTGAGCCCGTTGACCATGTCAATGGAGACGTCCACGTCGGCGTTTTCATTGATGGTGACAGCGGCGGTGGTGTGTGGGACATACAATACTGCCAGCCCTTCCTTAATCGCAGCCCTGGTGACCGCATGCTGCACTTCGTGGGTGATCTCGCAAAGCTGAACCTGGTGTTCGGTTTCGATCTGCAGCTCGAGGATCATGTCGTCTCCTGTTTCTGCAGTGCTGCACAGACGGCGACCAGCGCCGGGCGACGATAGATCAGTGCCGTATGCCCCATGTTGTCCAGCTCAACGGCATCGCCCCATGGCAGTTGGGCATTGCTGTTGGGCAGCACCATATTGTCTTTGCGGGTGAAGATGTTGGTCATCTTGACCTCTTCCGGGATGGGAGCCGCATTCAGCCGCCGGAGGAAGTCGGAGCCGGGCACCAGCACCCGGCTGAGAGGGGAGAGGGCAAAGGGGGTCAGTTTTGATCCCAGATGAGGCGCGCCGAGGCAGATGCAGCGGTCGACTTTGTCGGCACCGCCGCGGAGCTGGATATAATTGCGGCCAATAATCCCACCCATCGAGTGGCAGATCAGGTGTACCTTGTTGACCCCGAGCCGATGTCTCAGCTCATCCACCTTCTTTGCCACCAGTTCGGTGAGGGCCTCTTCGTTATGCCAGGCTGAGAGGTTGATGGTGGCAATATTGTTGAACCCCTGTTTACGCAGCGACCATTTAAACCAGAACCAGCTGGCGCGATTGTTGAACAGGCCGTGCAGTAGAAGAATCGGGGTTTCACCACGCAGTTGGGGGTGTTTGCGTGGGTTGAGCAGGCCGAAAGGGACAACCAGCAGGGTGAGGATGTTGAAGAATGTTTCCTGAGTGATGACCGAGAAAATCATGCGGACCGTGCGGCAGCGAAACCGCTTGTCGAGCAGCTGCGGGTCGGCATTGGCATACTCGT
Source organism: Deltaproteobacteria bacterium (assembly GCA_013152145.1). Classification (GTDB taxonomy): domain Bacteria; phylum Desulfobacterota; class Desulfuromonadia; order Desulfuromonadales; family Geopsychrobacteraceae; genus Malonomonas. Next base: position 14,285 of record JAADGW010000048.1, on the reverse strand, counting down.
ACCAGCACATGCTATAACTCAGAGTGACCATCAGCAGATTAATCGTGACAAAGGCAATGAATATGCTCGGAATCAGGGTGGACCAGAAAAACCACATGGTTATTGATTCTCTCCTGATAGAAGAAGCTGTCTTTGGAAATTCTGCAAGAGGACACCTGACGGTTCCCGGAAAGGCCTCAATATGATGCAAGAGTATGACATGCTCACCTGTGAGCGTCAATTGATCAGCTCTCGATTCGGTTGCTTTTACCTGCCCGCCCGGAGGAACGATGGACCAGCTGCTGCAGCGTTTTGAACAGCATCTGACGCTTGAACGCAACCTGTCGCCCCGGACGGTTGCGGCCTATTTGCGTGATCTGCGCCAGTTTCAGCTTTTTCTGCGTCAGCAGGCGGAGTTTTCCGACTTTGCCGAAAACTGGCCGGAGCGGATCGATCTGTTGCTGCTCAGACGCTATCTGGCCCGGCTGCATGCCGGTTGCGGCCGGACCAGTGTTGCCCGCAAGCTCTCGGCGCTACGGGTTTTTTTTCGTTTTCTGGTTCGCGAAGGTGAACTTCAGATCTCCCCGGCCGATGGTTTGTCGACGCCGCGCCGTGAACAGTATCTGCCGAAAGTGCTGAGTGCCGAACAGGCCGGTCAGCTATTGGATCGGCCCCTGCCGGGAAAACGGCTGCTGATACTGCGGGATCTGGCGATTTTTGAACTGCTCTACTCCTGCGGGTTGCGGGTCAGTGAACTGACCGGACTTGATATCGGCGCGGTCAGTTTAGCCGAATCTTCCGTCCGGGTGCTGGGGAAAGGTGGGAAAGAGCGGCAGCTGCCGGTCGGCCGTCAGGCCTGCCGTGCATTACAGGAGTATCTCGAAGAACGGGGTCCGTTCAGTGCTGAAGATCCGTTGTTTATCAATCAGCGGGGCGGTCGTCTGACGGCGCGCAGTATCCAGCGCAATCTGAAAAAGCGACTCTTGTTGCTCGGCCTGCCGACCGATGTCACCCCGCATGCCCTGCGCCATTCCTTTGCCACCCATCTGCTCGATGCCGGTGCCGATTTGCGGGTTATTCAAGAGTTGCTCGGTCATGCATCGCTGTCGACGACCCAGAAGTACACCAGGGTCAGTTTTGCCCATCTGGCCGAGGTCTATGATCAGGCTCATCCCCGCAGTCGGAAAAAATGACCAAAACGGTCATCTTTTCCTTGACAGTCGTTATTAAATCGATAGACTGACGGCAATCAAGGAGATCATAACGATCTGCAAATAGGAAAGGAGTTTGACTGATGAGTGTTCTTGTTGGCAAGCAAGCCCCCGATTTTACTGCGACTGCTGTAATGGCTGATGGTTCGATCAACGAAAATTTCAGCCTGGCGGATTATAAGGGCAACTATATCGTCCTGTTCTTTTATCCACTCGATTTCACCTTTGTCTGTCCGACTGAGCTGATCGCTTTCAGCCATCGGATCGCCGATTTTACCGAGCGGGGGGTCCAGGTCATCGGCTGTTCTATCGACTCTCAATTCACGCACCTTGCCTGGCGAAATACACCGATCGCTGAGGGCGGTATCGGTGCGGTAACCTATCCCCTGGTTGCCGATGTCAAGCATGAAATCTGTCGGTCTTACGATGTTGAGTTTGATGCGGCGGGGGTTGCTTTTCGCGGCTCCTTCCTGATCGATCAGAACGGAGTTGTCCGTCATCAGGTGGTTAATGACCTGCCGTTGGGGCGCAACATTGATGAGATGTTGCGCATGATCGATGCCCTGCAGTTCCATGAAAAACATGGTGAAGTCTGCCCCGCCGGTTGGGTAAAGGGTGATAAGGCCATGGTTGCGGACGGGCAGGGGGTTGCCGCTTACCTGGCGGAGGAGGCGGAAAAGCTCTAAAAAATAAAAATTCTACAGCTTCCGAGCGGTTAGAATTTATGTCTGAGAGAAAAGGCGGCCTGGTGCCGCCTTTTTTTATTGATTATTAAACTATAATAAATGTAAATTGTGTGTAATATTAGTGCATGCCAAAAAAAGTCTTAACTATTCAGCGGCGCGATGGCTGACCTCGCGCTGCCCACTCCAACGGTCGCATGAACCCACCCTTGAAGTGGGCACCCCGAGGCCATCCTGCTGAATAGTTACAAAAAGCCTTAACCGGTGGAGGCGAAACTGGGTTTCTGGACTAGAAAAAACCGCTCGGGCGGAGACGTTGTCGGCATCTGTCAACGGCAGTCGGGAAGCAGTATGGTCTGTGTGCAGCGTGAGAGAAGCAGCCTGCCGATTCTGCTGCAGGCAACCTGGGAGCCGTTTGAATCACCGGAGGCCCAGACTCACGCCTTGAAAGCGCTGGTTCGTCAGCAGCAGCTGCAGAAACACAGTGCGGTTGCTGTCCTCCCGCCTGATTTCTACCAGTTGATGCAGATCGAGCTGGCTCAACTGCCGGCGGCGGAGCGGCGCGATGCAGCGCGCTGGCAGATCCGTGAGCTGCTCGAGTTCCCGGTCGAACAGGCTGTCGTCGATGTCTTTGATGTCGTCCCTTTCGGCAGTGACAGCAGGCCGCTGACGTATGTTGTTGCCGCCCGGGAGAGCCTGCTGCGTGAGCGGATTGAGCTGTTTCAGGAGCTTGACCTGGTGCCGTTGGCCATTGATATTCCGGAGTTTGCGCTGCGCAATATCGCCGAGTTATTTACCGAGGATGACCGTGGCACGGCGATTCTCTTGTTGCAGGACCAGGGCGGACTGCTGACGATTGTCCGGGACGGAGTCCACTATCTGACCCGCTACCTGACCTCCGGCATGAATGAGCTGCTTCCGTTTGCCGACGGTGACAACGAAGCGCTGACAGAACAGCTTGACTCGATCGTGCTCGAAGTTCAGCGCAGCTTCGATTATTGCGAAAGTACTTTCCGCCTGCCGATGGTTTCGCGGTTGCTGGTGGCTCAGTCCGAGCGTGAAATCCCGGCGGTCACGACCTATCTGGATGATTACTTGACGACCCGGGTTGAGCCGTTCAGCTTTACGTCGGTGATGACCGTCCCCGAGGGAAGCGAACAACTGGAGCTGAACCGTCACCTGCTGGCGATCGGTTGCGCCGGGAGGATGGCTGATGCGCCAGCAGATCAATCTTTATCAGGCGGTTTTGATTGACAAACCGGAGCCGTTGCGGCTGCGGCAGGGTGGACTGATTCTGCTGTTATTCTCGGTCCTGCTGGCGTTGCTGAGTCTGTTCAACTTCTGGCAGATGCGCACTGCCGGTGAACAGCTGGCTGTGCTGCGGCAGCAACAGGACAGGCTTTCGGAGCAGGTCGCAACGTTGGAGCGGCAATATCCGGAGCGCCGGAAAAGTGCCCTGCTTGAGGAGGAGGTCCGGCGTACCGAAGGTGTCCTCGAAGGACAGAAACGGTTACTCGGATATTTTTCGGTTCGTGAAGAGGGGGGTAACGAGAGAATCCTTAATCTGCTCGACGGGTTAGCTCGGAACCTCTTCAGCCGGGGGTCTGGTTGCGCCGGATTCAACTGGATGGCAGCGGTCGCAAAATGGTGCTGGCCGGGAGCGCCATGCGTCCGGAGCAGGTTCCTCAGTATCTGCAATTTCTCGGTGAAAAGGGCGTTTTGAGCGGCCAGGTTTTTTCCCGTCTGAAACTGACCCGCCTGCAGGAACGGCCGGGGCAGGTTGATTTCAGCCTTGAATCGTCGGACAAGGAGCGGCCATGAAGGCGTTGCATTCCCTGCAATCCTTGATTCACCGGTATGAGTCGCGACCGCTCCGCGAGCGGATCTTACTGTTGGTCTGCCTGCTGGTGGTGCTGTTTTTCCTCTGGGATACCGCGGTGATGAATCCGCTTGATCTGCGTAAAAAGCGGGACCGCAAGCAAAGTAATGAGTTGCGCATCGAGTTGACCGAACTGACCACCCGACAAACGCTGGTTGAAGCGCATAAGGATTTTGATCCCGACCGGGAGAATCGTCGGAAGCTGGCCCGATTGCAGTCGGAAGTCGCTGATATCCAGCGGCAGTTGGAGGCGAACGTGGTTAATCTGGTGTCCCCGCAGGAGATGCCGGAATTGCTGAAAGATTTACTCACCCAGCAGCAGAAATTGCAGCTGCTCAGCCTGGAAAACCTGCCGGCGGAAGCGTTACAGATCAACGAACGGGCTACGGAAGATCCGCTCTCTCCGGTTCTGTACCGCCACCGTCTGCGGCTCGAATTTGTCGGCGATTATCTGGCAATTCTGGCCTATCTGAACAAACTCGAGGAGCTTCCACGCGGTATGGTTTGGGAAAAACTGGAAATCGAGACTCAGGTATACCCACAGGCCAGGGTTCGCCTGCAGGTTTATACGCTGAGCCTGAACAGGGGGTGGATCGGTGGTTAATAAATTGCCTCTACTTTGCCTGTTGGCGCTGTTGTGTGGCCCGGTGTCGGCGGCGGAGACGGGACGATTACAGGACCCGCTGCGGCCGGTCCGTTATCAGGCTCCGGCTGTCGAAAAAAAGGCCGAGGTGGAACGGCGGAGTTGGTCGTTAAGCGCAGTTCTGCTTTCTGCGGATCGTGCCGTTGCGGTGATTAACGGACAATCTTTGCAGCTGGGAGATCTGCTCGATGGCTATAGACTGGTCAAGATAGAACCGGAAAAAGTCCTGTTACGGAATAACCGGAAGCAGGTCGTTTTGTACCGCTCCGGTACCGGTCTGAAAAAGATATCCTCGTTTGAGAGGGTTAAGAAAGGGAGCCAGCCGTGAAATTGTCGTTGCTGAAAATCTCCGGGATACTTGCTGTTCTGGGGATCGGCCTGTCGCTCGTTGCCGGTTGTGCTCCGGCCCCGCGCGGTGGGGAGCCCCTGGAATCGATCAATCAAGCTCTGGTCGCCCCACCCACCATCCCGCCGGCGGTCAAAGCGACGCCTCCACCGCCACCGGCAGATGTTCGCTCTGCGCTCATCCCGGCCGCTCGTCAGATCAGCGCCGCAGCTGAACCTGATGCCGCGGAGAAATTTGATATTGCCGCCAGTGGGATACCGGCGCAGGAGTTTTTTATGAGTCTGGTCGCGGGTACCCGCGCCAACATGGTCGTGCACCCCGCCGTCAAGGGTAAAATCAGCATCGATTTAAAAAACACCACTGTTGCCGAGGTCCTGGAGATTGTTCATAACGTCTACGGCTATCCATATTTTAAAACCGGGACTATTTACCAGGTGATGCCGATCGGTTTACAGGCGCAGACGTTTCAGGTCAACTATATCAATCTGATCCGCAGGGGGAAGTCGCAGACCCGGGTCAGTTCCGGGCAGGTTACCCAGGTCGGCAGCGGTGACAAGACATCCGGTGATTCCAAATCCGGCCAATCCGGAACCGTTTCCGGCAGTAGCATCGAAACTGAGTCGACGGCAGATTTCTGGGGCGGATTGCGCACCGCGGTTGAGAACCTGATCGGCACCGAGGGCGGGCGTAAGGTCGTTGTTCAGCCACAGGCCAGTGTCGTGGTGGTGGTCGCTATGCCGGATGAGTTGCAGATGGTCGGAGACTACCTGAAGACGGTTCAGCGCAACCTGCAGCGGCAGGTGGTGATTGAAGCCAAGGTTATCGAAGTCAGCTTGTCCGACGGTTTTCAGTCCGGCATCGATTGGGCGGCGCTGGCTGAAAACCGGGATGGTATGACGGCTCTGGTCGGCCAGACCGGCGGCGGCTCGGTGTTCTCCCAGGGGGTTGCCGGGACCGCGGGTAACAGCGGCAATCTGGCCCCGGGTCAAACTCTGCCCGATGGACTGGACGCTCTGGCGTTCGGTGGGCTGTTCAGTCTGGCGTTGAACTTCAATGACTTTCAGGCTTTTATCGAACTGCTGCAAAGTCAGGGGGATGTGCAGGTACTGTCGAGTCCGCGCATCTCGACAGTCAACAATCAGAAGGCGGTTATCAAAGTCGGTTCCGACGAATTTTTTGTCACCGACATCTCCAGTGATACCACCACCGGCACCAGCACCAGCAATTCCACGGATGTGACCCTGACTCCTTTCTTCTCGGGGATTGCCCTCGATGTGACCCCGCAGATCAGCGAAGACGGGCAGGTTACCCTGCACATTCATCCGACCGTCAGCGAGGTCATTGATCAGACCAAGGAAATTAACGTCTTCGGCGTTAACCAGACGATTCCGGTCGCATACAGCACGGTGCGCGAGTCGGACAGTGTTGTTCATGCCCGTAGCGGGCAGCTGGTGGTTATCGGCGGGTTGATGCAGGAAAAAACCACGACCGAAGAGGTCGGTGTGCCGATCTTGAGCAAGCTTCCCGGGATCGGTGCTTTGTTCCGTCACACCAAATCCAGCTCCCGCAAGAGTGAGCTGGTGATTCTGCTCCGTCCACAAGTCATTCGCAGCCCGGGAGACTGGGCCGCCAGCCTTGAAGCTTCACGGCGGCGGATCAATAGAATTGCTCCCCAATTTCAGCGCAGTTGGCTGGAGAAAAAGCCGTCGCCTTAAGTTGTCAGCATATGGGATCTGATTCATGTACGAACTGTTTTTCGGCCTTAAGGAGAAACCCTTCTCCCTGACACCGGACACTGAATACTTCTACCGTTACAGTGGTCATCAGGAAGCCCTGAATGTGCTGCTGGTGGCGTTGCGTAACGGTGAAGGGTTCGTCCGCGTGATCGGCGAGGTCGGCACCGGTAAAACGCTGCTCTGTCGGCAGCTGTTGAAAGTTCTGCAAAATGATTGTGCCACCGTTTACCTGCCCAACCCCCTGCTGACCCCCCGGGAACTGTATCAGGCGATCGTCAGTGAACTGGAGCTTGAGGTGCCGGCAGCGGCGTCGGTGCAACATCTGAATCAGCGGATTCTTGAAGAGTTGATCCGTTTGCGCGAGTTAAACCGACCGCTGGTGGTTCTGATCGATGAAGCCCAGGCGATGCCGTATCAGAGCCTGGAAGCGCTGCGCTTACTGAGCAACCTGGAAACAGAGAAGGAGAAGCTGCTGCATATTTTTTTCTTTGCGCAGCCCGAATTCGAACAGCGACTGGCACAGCCTGATTTGCGCCAGTTGCGGCAGCGGATTACCTACTCCTACCGTTTGCCGACACTGCGGCCGCAGGAAGTTGCCGGTTACCTCGAACATCGTCTGCAGGTCGCCGGCTACGAAGGCTCCGGGATGTTTCACCCGGCAGCAGTGCGGTTGCTGTACAAGGCCAGTCAGGGGGTACCGCGAGTGATTAATCTGCTGGCCCACAAATCCCTGCTCGCGGCTTACGGTAAGGGGCAGCAGCAGATCGACAAGTCTCTGGTGGTGGCGGCCATTAAAGACAGCCGGGGAGAACAGGCTCTTTCCGAACCCGGCAGCGGGAATTCTTTTGTTGTCGAGCTAGGTGCGATCATCGTTGTTGCCGTGGCGACCTTGTTGTTGTTGAGGACGTTGCTATGAGCCTGATCAACCAGATGTTGCGCGACCTGGAAAAGCGTCGCAAAACGGATGGTCGGTCGTTGCCGAGTGGTGAACGGCCCGCTGTGGTCGGCCGGCGGAATTTTTCGCGGCGATTGATCATCATGATCGGCGGCGGAGTGGTGCTGATCGGACTGATCTGGTTCGGGCTGAATTTCTTCCCCCGGGACTTGTTGATATCAAAACCGGGGATCAGGCTGGTCCCAGCGGATGAACAGTCGCAGCGGGTTGCTATTGTCCGGGGACAGGAATTGTTTGCCGCACTGGAAGAGAAGGGTGTACCGCAGCAGGTTGCGCCCGGGAGGAAATCGTCAGCAGCGAAATCCTCTGCGACGAGCTCTCCGGTCTCCCCGACTCCGGCGGTGCTGATAACATCGCAGGTCGCCGCGGGCAATTCGGCCTCAACGCTGTTGAACCTGGGAGTTCTGGAAACGATCGGTTCAGCGCGTTTGCTGTTTGAATTTGAGCAGCTTCCCGAATATCTCTGGAAATTACAGGGGCCAACCGGCAAACAGGTGAGCATTCAGTTTCAAAAGACCGGAGTGGGGGCGGCCTTGAAGCTTCCGCGGTTAAAGGGGCCGTTGCTCAAGCGGATCAGTCTGCAGGCAGGAAAAGAGGGTCTGCAGCTGCTGGTTGGATTGAGCCGGAAGCTTGCGGTGAAGACCTTCAAGTTACCGGCGGATCAATTCCACGGCCAGCGGCTGCTGGTCGAGTTTTATACCCGGCAACCGGCCGTCGGTTCCGAGTCTGAACGACAGATGAGTATGGTTGATGTGGCTTCGGCGATGGATAAAGCAGCGAAAAAGGTTTCCGTCACTGCGAAAAAGATAAAGAAAAAAACGGCTGTTGTAAGTCGTGAAGAGCAGGCGGCGCAGGCTTACCGGTCAGCTCTCGAATTATTGCAACGAAAAGACTATCCCGCCGCTGAGGCGACCTTGTCGCATGCCCTGATCCTGCAGCCGCGTTTGCTGGACGCCCGCCTGCAGCTGATCGCGCTGCTGCAGAAGCTGCAACGGCAGAGTGAGGCGGAAAAACAGCTGAAGCTCGGTCTGCAGCTCCACCCCGACAACCCTGACCTGCGTAAAAACTATGCCCGGCAGTTGTTGGCCGCAGGTCAGCAGGAGCAGGCGATAAAAATCCTGCAAACCGAACCACGGCCTGAAATCGGTAGTGATCTTGAATACTATGCGTTGTTGGCGGCCTTGCAGCAGGAGGTCGGCAAGCATTCGGCGGCGGTGAAAAATTATATGCGCTTACTGCAATACCGTCCCCAGGAATCGCTCTGGTGGATGGGGTTGGCGATCTCTTTAGATCAAGCGGGGGCTTATGCCAAGGCCAAGGCCGCCTATCGACAGGCGCTGCTGCTGCCGGGTTTGCGTCCGGATCTGCAGGATTATATTCGTGATCGGTTGCAGAACCTGTAACCATGACTTTTTGAGGATGACAAATGACACCTGAACAGCCTGCGCCACGTAAAAAAATCCGGATCGGCGATCTGCTGGTCCGCCGCGGCGTCATCACTGAAGAGCAGTTGCTGCATGCTCTGTCAATGCAGAAAAAAACCGGTGCCAAACTGGGTAATACTCTGATGCAGCTGAATCTGGTCACCTCGCAACAGTTTCACGAATTTCTTGCCAGCCAGCTGGATCTGCCGTACATCGACCTGAAGCACTACAACTACCAGCCGGATGTTGTCCGGCTGATGCCGGAGACCGCCGCCCGCCGATTCCGGGCTATCGCGCTGGCGTTGCAAAATGAGCGCATGCTGGTCGGTCTGGCTGATCCGACCGACCTTCACGCCTACGATGAACTGGCGAAAATTCTTAAACGCCCGATCGATATTGCGGTTGTCAACGAGGCGGAACTGCTCAAGGTGCTGGATATCGTCTACCGGCGGACTCAGGAAATCGTCAGCATTGCCGAAGAGCTGGGGGAGGAGCTTTCGCAGGGGGACAGCAACCTCGACCAGCTGCTGGCCGAAGCCGATGTCGAAGATGCTCCGGTTGTGCGCCTGTTACGGTCTCTCTTCGAGGATGCGATTCAGGTCGGCGCGTCCGACATCCATATCGAGCCGGATGAAAAGGTGTTGCGGATCCGCCAGCGGATCGACGGTATTCTCCATGAGCAGGTGATGAAGGAGAAGCGGATTGCCCCGGCTCTGGTGTCGCGGCTGAAGCTGGTCTGCGGACTCGATATTTCGGAGCGTCGTCTGCCGCAGGACGGCCGTTTCAATATCCGTGTCAAAGGCAAGAGTATCGATATCCGCCTTTCGACCATGCCGCTGCAGTATGGTGAAGCGGTGGTTATGCGGCTGCTCGATCAATCGGGCGGAATCCTCAGGTTGGAGCAGATCGGCATGCCGCCGGAGTTGCTTGACCGGTTTCATAAGCAGTTACATCGTCCCAATGGACTGGTGTTGGTCACCGGGCCGACCGGCAGCGGGAAAACCACCACCCTGTACGGTGCGTTGAATGAGCTGAATCAGGAAACGAAAAAGATCATCACCGTCGAAGATCCGGTGGAATACCGGCTGCCGCGTATCAATCAGGTGCAGGTGCATCCGAAAATCGGTCTCGATTTCGCCCGGGTGTTGCGCGCCGGACTGCGGCAGGATCCCGACATCGTCATGGTCGGTGAGATGCGTGACAAGGAAACCAGTGATATTGCCCTGCGGGCTGCCATGACCGGTCACCTGGTGCTTTCGACGCTGCATACCAACGATTCGGTCAGTACCGCCCTGCGTCTGGTCGAAATGGGCACTGAAGGGTACGTGGTGGCCAGTTCCCTGCGTGCGGTTCTGGCCCAACGGCTGGTCCGGCGGATCTGTACCAGTTGCCAGAAGATCGATACTCTCGATGCCGCCAGTCGTAACTGGCTGGAAAGCTATGCCGGACGGATGAAACTGCCGCTGACGGCGGCCGAATACATGACCGGGGGGGGCTGTCCGTCCTGCAATAATACCGGCTATTCGGGGCGGATCGGTATTTTTGAACTGCTGGAAATTGATTTTGAGTTGGCGAATGCCCTGCGCAACAACGATAGTGCCGCGTTTGCCGAACTGGCTCAGCAGCAACCGGGTTTCCGCAGCCTGGCGGAGAATGCCCTGATATTGGCCCTCAACGGGGTGACCAGTATGGAAGAGGTGCTGCGAATCGGTGGGCAGATCGATGAAACCACCATGGCCGCACAAAAAGCCGCGCTCAACCCGGCCCCGGCGGAGCCGGCCGACACGACTTTGTGAGAGAAGATTAAATGCCCTTTTTTCATTACAAAGCCAGAGATGCTGACGGCAAGCTGCTCGAAGGGCAGGTCGAGGCGATCTCTGCCGAGGCGGTAGCCAGCCAGTTTCAGGCCAGCCATGTCACCCCGATCACGATTGTCGAAACCGCCGGTAAACAGGACCTGCCGCTTGGCCAACGGCTGAGAATCCGGCGGCGGAGCAAGGTCGGGCTTGACGATCTGATTCTTTTCTGTCGCCAGATGTACACGCTGACCACCGCCGGAGTGCCGATCACCCGGGCTCTGCGTGGGCTGGTTGAAACGGCCCGCAACCCGACGCTGGGTGAAGCGTTGGCCGCTGTGGTCGAAGGTCTTGAGGGGGGGCAGGAACTCTCCGGTGCCTTTGCCAATCATCCCAAGGCCTTTCCCCCGTTATTGTGTCGGTTGGTGCAGGTCGGTGAGGCGACCGGTAAACTTGATGATGTGTTTCGGCAGCTGGCGATTTATTTTGAGCGGGAAAAGGACACCATCAACCGGGTCAAGTCAGCGCTGCGTTACCCGACCTTTGTGATTATCGCCATTTTCTTTGCGATCATTTTTATCAGCCTGTTTGTCATCCCTGCCTTTGAAAAAGTATTTGCCGGGTTGCACGCCGAGTTGCCGCTGGCGACGCGGATCTTGCTCGGTATCTCAGATTTTATGCTGAGCTACTGGCCGCTGGTTCTTAGTCTGGTCTTTTCGTTGTTTTTTATTGTCAGGCAAGTCCTGAAGACCCGGCAGGGCCGTTATGCCTGGGATCGCTACAAGCTGAAATTGCCCCTGGTCGGCGATATCATCCTGCGTTCGACCCTGGTGCGTTTTTCCCGTGCTTTTAATATGAGTTTCGGCGCCGGTGTGCCGTTGACCCAGGCGCTCGGATTTACCGCTCGGGCGATTGGGAATACTTACGTCGGTGAAAAAATTGAGGAAATCAGAAATGGCGTGGAGCGTGGTGACACCCTGACCCGCAGTGCTACGCAGACCGGTATGTTTACTCCGCTGGTACTGCAGATGCTGGCCGTCGGTGAGGAGACCGGTGCCGTCGATACCATGCTGGAGGATGTCGCCCAGTTTTATGAGCGTGAAGTTGACTACGACCTGAAGAATCTCTCCAGTGCCATCGAGCCGATCATGATCATCATTATCGGCGGCATGGTGCTGGTGCTGGCGCTCGGTGTTTTTCTGCCGATGTGGAATTTGTCCAGTATTTCAAGATAGGCGATAATTTAGAGTTGATTAATTAGTCTTCTTAAGGGATACTTCATAAGTGAAAGCTCATTATGGTAAAAACAGGCCGATTGTAGGGAATGGCGGTTTCTCCTTTCTTGAGCTGTTAATTGTTATTACCGTCATCAGCCTTCTCATTGCGGTTGCTCTGAATCGCTTCAACCGATTGCTGGTTGATGTTGAACGAACGTCGGTGGAACAGGATCTGGGTGCTCTGCGCAGTGCGATCGGTATGCAGGTGGCCGGGCATTTTCTGGCCGGGAATATGGTCGGCCTGCAACAGCTGGTGAACAGTAACCCGATGGACCTGTTGGCGGAAAAGCCGAGAAGTTACATCGGCGCTGTCAGTCATCGGGATGCGGGCGAGGTTGAAAAAGGCAGCTGGTATTTCGACACTGACGACAAGGCCTTGATTTATCTGGTGGTTCATCAAGATTATTTTGCGAGCGAGCTGAAACCGGCCCGGGCCAGGTTCAGGATTTACCCGGTTTATTCCGAAAAGAAGCAGGGCGCAGGAACCAAAAGCTATCTGTCGGGACTGTCACTGCGGCCGATTGAACCGTATCATTGGCGGAAAACTTCTGATTAACGAAAGTTGTAACTATTCAGCGCCGCGATGGATGGCTGAATAGTTTACCGAAAGTTTAAGGTTCTCAATAGTTGCTGACAAAAACTGTTTGTCAGGCCGAAACAGAGGAGTCTGAAAATGCGCAATGAAAAAGGTTTTACCTTGATCGAACTGGTGGTTGTCATTGTTATCCTGGGGATTTTAGCTGCCGTTGCGGTGCCGAAATTTGTCGATATGCAGATTGATGCCCGTGAATCCGCCGTTGACGGGATGCTCGGTGCGGTCCGTAGTGCAACCGCCATCGCCCACGCACAGGCTCTGGTCAAAGGCCAGACCGGTGCGACCGGCACGATCAAGATGGAAGGGATCGACGTCGACCTGGTCTACGGCTATCCGGCCAAATCATCTACCGGGATTGTCGGTGCCGTAACGGCCGACGGTTTTGACGTGACGACGGCTGCTGGTGAGTTCCACCTTATTGGTGCTCCGACCCCGGCAAGCTGTGCGGTGGTTTACGCAGCGGCAACCTCTTCAGGAGGCGTTGTCACCGCGGCATCTGCGGCGGCGACAAAAACCGGCTGCCAGTAACCTGAGCTGCTGCCCTGGATTGTGTCTGAGGGGCCCAGATAGTTTTTAATCCGGTGAACGGGGCCTGCGATATGGTCCCGTTCTGTTTTTTGGGGATGAGATGTGTGGTTATCGCTGGCGACAGTCCGGTTTTACGATGATTGAGCTGGTGGTGGTGATCCTGCTGCTGGGGATCCTTTCGGTCTTTGTCATGCCGCGCTTTGTCGATTTTGATACCTTCCGCAGTCGCGCCGCCTACGATGAGGTTGCCGGGGCGGTGCGCTATGCACAGAAATTGGCCGTGGCCAGCGGTTGCGAGGTCCAGTTTGCGGTCTCCGGCAATCGTTATGTTTTGCGACAGCACTCCAGCGGTTGCAGCAGCGGTCCCTTTGCCGACCTGACCGGCTTCCCGGTGAACGGGGGGACGGTCTCCGGTGTCAGCTTTTCAGCCTCACCCGCCAGTTTTATTTTTGATGCCATGGGCCGCAGTTCCAGTGCTGCGACAATCACCCTCGGCGATAAAAATTTCAGCGTCATCGCTGAAACCGGTTATGTGGATGCGCCATGAGCCGACAGCGACTGAATAAGCAGGCCGGCGTGACCCTGATCGAGCTGGTTCTGGCGATGATTGTTATTTCCGTTGCCCTGGGTGGGGTGCTGCTGGTGATGAATTACACGACCAGGCATTCTGCCGATCCGCTGCTGCGGCAGCAGGCGATTGCCGTCGCTGAAGCCTATATGGAGGAAGTGACCCTCAAGGCTTATCTCGATCCCGATGACGGCACTCTCTGCCCGACGCCCGAGGCGACCCGCAATCAGTACGATAATGTTTGCGATTACAACGGACTTGCCGATAGCGGCGTGGCCGATCAGACCGGTACCGCGATCAGTGGCCTGGCCGGTTACGGGGTTGCGGTTTCGGTTGCCGGTCAGCCGTTCGGTTCTCCGGTGGTGAATGGTTTGAGAATAGATATTACCGTCACCGATCCCGCGGGTGAAGCCCTGACCCTGACCGGTTACCGGGCGCCGTACTGAGGTGGTGATGTCACGATCGTGCAGCGTTGCTGATAATAAAGGTTTTACCCTGATCGAGCTGGTCGTCGTCATTGTGGTCGCCGGAATTATTGCGGCCATCGGCGGCTCGCTGATTGTCAAACCGGTGACCGGTTACCTCGACCTGTCACGCCGCACCCGACTGGTTGATCAGGCGGAAATGGCCCTGCGCAGGATGCAGCGGGATGTCCGCCAGGCGCT
>JAADGW010000136.1 GCA_013152145.1 Deltaproteobacteria bacterium | reverse complement strand
GCAAGCCTTTCGCCGAAGCGGAGATTCTGCAGGCCGCCCGGGCGTTTGAAGACGCGACCGAGTGGGGCGGAAAAATTGCTCCGCTGTAAGGGAAAAAGGACCTATTGAAATGAATTCCAGATATGAAGTCGTGATCGGGCTGGAAGTCCACGTCCAGCTTACCACCAGAACCAAGATCTTCTGCGGCTGCTCAACCGCGTTCGGTCAACCACCGAACAGCCAGACTTGTCCGGTCTGTCTCGGTCTGCCCGGTGCCCTGCCGGTACTCAACCGACAGGTGGTGGAATATGCCATCAGGGCCGGACTGGCGACCAACTGCCGGATCGCACCGCGCTCGATCTTTGCCCGGAAAAACTATTTTTATCCCGACCTGCCGAAAGGCTATCAGATCTCCCAGTTTGAACTGCCGATCTGTGAGCACGGTTGGTTGAATATCGAAACCGAAGAGAACGGGCCGAAAAAGATCGGGATTACCCGCATCCATATGGAAGAGGATGCCGGCAAGCTGCTGCATTCGGATGGCAACAGTTCTTCGGTCGACCTCAACCGGGCCTGCACCCCGCTGCTCGAAGTGGTCTCCGAGCCGGACATGCGCAGTGCCGAGGAGGCGATCGCCTACCTCAAGCAGTTGCATCAGATCGTCGTCTACCTCGGTGTCTGTGACGGCAACCTGGAAGAAGGTTCGTTCCGTTGTGACGCCAATGTCTCGATCCGTCCCCGGGGACAGCAGCAGCTCGGTACCCGCGCCGAGTTGAAAAATCTCAACTCGTTCCGGTTTATCAAGCAGGCGATCGAGTACGAGGTCGAGCGGCAGATCGATGTCATCGAGGATGGCGGCCAGGTGGTGCAGGAAACCCGCCTGTTCGATGCCGATAGCGGGGTGACCCGGGCGATGCGCGGCAAAGAGGAAGCGCACGACTACCGTTATTTCCCCGATCCGGACCTGGTGCCGCTGGTGGTGACGGATGAATGGATCGAGCAGGTTCGCGGCGGGTTGCCGGAACTGCCGGCGGTCAAACTGCAACGCTATCAGGAACAGATGGGACTGCCCGCCTATGATGCCGGAGTGCTCTCCGCTGAGCGGGAAGTCGCTGAATATTTTGATGCTCTGGTGGCCCGGCACGGCAACGCCAAGCTCTGCTCCAACTGGGTGATGGGCGAGGTGTTGCGCTCGTTGAAGGAAAAGGAGATCGCCGTCGCTGACTGTCCGGTATCACCGGAGCTGCTCGCCGGAGTTCTGCAGCGGATCGACGATAACACCATCTCCGGCAAGATCGCCAAGACGGTTTTCGAAGAGATCTGGCAGACCGGCAAGACGGCCGACCAGGTGATCGCCGAGAAGGGCCTTAAACAGGTGACCGACAGCGGGGCCATCGAGGCGATCCTTGACGAGGTGATTGCCGCCAATCAGGGTCAGTTCGATGAACTGAAAGCCGGCAAAGACAAGCTGATCGGCTTTTTTGTCGGTCAGGTGATGAAAGCCAGCAAAGGCAAAGCCAACCCCGTCATGGTGAATCAACTGATCCAGAAGAAAATCTCGAAATAGCAAAGGATAGCTGCAATGTCCGGTTGTCAGATCGATCCCGATACCATCCGCCCGATCCGTTTTTTTAATGGTACCTGTCAGATGCTCGACCAGCGTTTGCTGCCGACCGAGGAGGTCTGGCACAATTATTCCGACTACCGGGAGGTCGCCGAGGCGATTCGCACCATGGTAGTGCGTGGCGCGCCGGCGATCGGGGTGGCAGCGGCGATCGGGGCCTGGTTCGGCGCGCGCGATATCGAAACCGAGTCGAGTGAACAGTTCTTTGCCGAGTTTGAGAAGATCTGTGCGCTGCTTGCGGCCACCCGCCCGACGGCGGTCAACCTGTGCTGGGCGCTTGAACGGATGAAGCGTTTTGCCGCGGCCAACCTTGATCGCAGTGTCATGGAGCTGAAAATCGGTCTTGAGTTTGAGGCCCTGGCGATCACCCAGGAAGATGAGCAGCTCTGTATCAAGCTTGGTCGTCAGGGGCAGAGCCTGATCCCCGACGGTGCCCGGGTGCTGACCCATTGTAATGCCGGGGCTCTGGCCACCGCCGGTTACGGGACCGCGCTGGGGGTGATCCGTGCTGCGGTTGCCGCGGGTAAAAAAATCACCGTGATCGCCGACGAGACCCGCCCTTTTCTGCAGGGTTCGCGGCTGACCGCCTGGGAACTGCAGAAGGACAACATCCCCGTCACCCTGATCTGCGACAATATGGCCGGCTACCTGATGAGTCTCGGCGAGATCGACTGCGTCATCGTCGGGGCTGACCGGATTGCCGCCAACGGTGACGTTGCCAACAAAATCGGGACCTACACCGTGGCGGTGCTGGCCAAGGAGCATAATATCCCCTTTTATGTCGCCGCACCGCTGTCGACCATCGATCTGAGCCTGGCCGATGGCAGCCAGATCCCGATCGAGGAGCGGGCTGCCCGCGAAGTGACCCATCTCAAAGATGTGCAGCTGGCCCCGGCAGGGGTCTCCGTGCGCAATCCAGCGTTCGATGTGACGCCGCACCGACTGGTTGCTGCGATTATCACCGAGCGCGGGGTGGTGCGGGATGATTACCGGCAGGGGCTGGCCGGGCTGGCGGCAAAAAGCTGAAAGGCAACAGATGAGGCAGCAACTCCGGGGACAGCTCGCTTTGCTGGGAAGCGAAAATGAGCAGCCGCTGATTGACTGGCTGGACAGCTTTGAGCTGTTCGACGGTCAGCGGGCAACCACCAACCTGCGGCTGATTGCGGACCCGTTGAACGACCCGGAGCTGTTGGCGGCGATTCTCGAAGATGCTTTTGAGGTCGCCGATCCCGATGCCGCGCTTAATCTGCTGGAACGTCAGTTCGATTGTGTCGGTTGCGAGCTGCTGCGCACGATTCTTGAGCAGCCCGGACGGCGCAAGCAGCTGTTGACGATTCTCGGCGGCTCTGCTTTTCTGGCGGGTATCCTTTGCCGCAAACCTGACTATGTTGAACAGTTGTTGTTGCAGGGGGGGATCGATTCCTCCTGCAGTGAATCCCGGATGCTGGCCGACCTGCGCCGGGACATCTCCGAACAGGCCGATTTTTTTCAGCTGAAGGCCGGGTTGCGCCGCTACAAGGTGGAACAGATCCTGCGGATCGGTAGCCGTGATCTCTGTGGCCTGGCAGAGCTGGAAGAGGTGACCGCAGACCTGTCCGGGCTGGCGGCAGCGAGCTTGCAGCGGGCTTATGAGGTGTGCCGCCGGCAACTGCAGGATGAGTACGGTGAGCCGTTGGAAAAAGATGCAGAGGGGCTGCCGCGGCCGGCGGAAATGACCATTCTCGGCATGGGTAAACTGGGGGGGAATGAACTGAACTTCTCCTCGGATATCGATCTGATCTTCTGTTATTCCTCAACCGATGGTGAGACCAGCGGTGGCAGTCGCGGTGAGAAAATCAGCCTGCACCGCTATTTCGTCAAGCTGGCCGAGCTGGTCTCCCGAGCGCTGAGCCAGGTGACCGAAGACGGGTTTGTTTTCCGCGTCGATACCCGCCTGCGTCCTGACGGTAACAGCGGTGACCTGGCGATCTCGGTGGGCGGTGCGGAAGCTTATTACGAATCCTGGGGCCAGAGCTGGGAGCGGGCGGCGATGATCAAGGCCCGGCCGGTGGCCGGCTCGATAGCCCTCGGGATCGAGCTGTTGAAACGGCTCAAGCCCTTTATTTACCGGCGTTACCTCGATTTCGGTATGATCGAGGATATCAAGTTGATGAAGCAGAAAATCAACGCCAGCCTGCGACGTGAGCAGGAAGGGGAACGTAATCTCAAACTCGGCCGGGGCGGTATCCGCGAGATCGAGTTTTTTATTCAGGCGCTGCAATTGGTGAATGCCGGTACCCGCCCCCAGTTGCAGTATCGTAATTCATTGCGCATGTTGCACCTGTTGCAGGAGGAGGACCTGATCCCTGTCGCAGAGGGGCGGATACTCAGCGACGCATACCGCTTCTTGCGCACCGTTGAACACCGGATTCAACTTGTTCAGGAGCAGCAGACCCACTCATTACCGATCCGACCGGAGGAACTGCTGGCGCTGGCTCGACGCAGCGGCTTTGCTGATACTGAGAGCTTCTGTGCTGAACTCGAGCGGCATCGGCAGGGGGTCAGTAATATCTTCAAGGATCTGTTTCACTCGGCCGATGAGGAGGAACTGCCGATCCGGCCGGAGGTCAACTTTATTTTTGACCGTGAATCGGACCCGGACCTGGTTAAAGATCTGCTCGAGGAAAAGGGCTTCAGCAACCCGGACGCGGCCTATGAAAGCCTCAACCTGCTGCGTGGTGGTGATCCGCACAAGCGCTTGACCGAGCGTGGTCGGCGCTGCCTGGAAAGACTGGCGCCGCTGCTGATGGGTGAGTTGCTCGATTCGCCGAACCCCGATCAAGCGCTGAATAACCTGGAATTATTCATCCGCGGCATCCGGGCGCGCACCTCATATTTTTCACTGCTTGCAGAAAATCCTGAAATTGTTAAGCTTTTAATCGCACTGTTCAGCTCCAGCCAGTTTTTGTCACGAATTTTTATCCAGCGGCCGGAATTACTGGATACGCTGGTTGCCCGTTCCTATGCCGTTGAAGCTAAAGACCGCGCGCAGATTGCTGCGTCTCTGGCTGAGCAGATGGCTCTGGCCGGGGATTATGAAGCGCAGCTTGACGGCCTGCGCCGTTTCCGCAACGAGGAGTTTTTGCGCATCGCGTTAAGCGATCTGCATGGTCATCTGAAACAGGGGAAAGGGGCGAATCAGCTGTCCTGGGTCGCCGAGGTCTGCCTGGAGCAGGCGGTGCGGATGGCAAGGCAGGAACTGGTGGGACGTTTCGGCGCACCGTTCAGTGCCACTGTCGGAGAGGATGCGACAGAGACCGCCTTTGCCATTATTGGCATGGGGAAACTGGGGGGTCTGGAGTTGAATTACCACTCCGATCTGGACATCATCTTCATTTACGACAGCGAAGGGCAAACCCGACCGACCGCCGGCACCGACCCGAAGCGTTTCCGGCAGCTCAGTAATCACGAGTATTTTGCCAAGCTGGCACAACGGATTATTACCGCATTAACACTGGTGACACGGGAAGGCTTTGTTTACAAGATTGATACCCGCTTGCGGCCGTCGGGTAATCAGGGACCACTGGTCACCAGCTTGAGAGCATTTACGCGCTATCATCAGGAGACCGCCCAGTCCTGGGAGCGGCAGGCGATGACCAAAGCGCGTGTGGTTTGCGGACCGCCGGAGTTCAGCACGCGCTTACAGGCGTTGATCTCAACGCTGGCTTTTGAACGACCGGTGCCGGATAACCTGCAAGCGGAAATCTATCGCCTGCGGGGCCGGATGGAGAAAGAAATCGCTCGGGAAACGCAGGATCATTTCAATATCAAGACCGGCCGTGGCGGCATGGTCGATGTGGAATTCATCACCCAGTATCTGCAGTTGCGACACGCCTGGCAGATCAAGGATTTACGGCGGCAGAACACCTTGGAACTGCTTAAGGTGATGGCTGATAATGGAATCCTGCCGGCGGCAGATGCCGAGCAGTTGATAGAGGGTTACAAGTTTCTGCGGCGTCTGGAGAACCGGTTGCGGTTGCTGCATGATCAGTCGATCAACGACCTGCCGAGTGAGAGCAGGGGGTTGCGAAAAATGACCCGGAGCCTCGGCTATGGTAAACGGGGGGTTGCCCCGGAAAAGGAATTTCTGGAAGAATACCGGTCGATTACCGGGGGAATCCGGGCACTGTTTGAACGCTGTCTGAACCCGCAGCCGGATGTGGAGGTGAGTGATAATGCCTGAACTCGGCAAAAGAGTATTGGTCATCGATGATGACCGGGGACTGCGGTCCCACTTACAGAAAACGTTATCCGCCGCCGGTTATCAGGTTGAAACGGTTGATCGCGGTGCGGTCGGCTTGCAGAAACTGTTGACCGAAGATTTTCAGCTGGTGTTGATCGATATCAATATGCCGGAGATTTCCGGTCCGGCAGTCTGCAGTGCTCTGCGCAAACACGAAAAGACCAGAGATTTAAAGGTGGTGATGATCACCTCCATGTTTCACAGCCCGGAGCAGATTGCGCAGGCGAAAGCGGATTACGGGCCCGATGAGTTTCTCCTCAAGCCCTTTACTGCTTCTGTGTTGTACGGCTTGCTCGACCGCTTGTTTACAAATAGCCGCCGGTCGGAAGATTCTGCAGATGCGCAGGCGAAAGCGCTTGAAAGTTGCAGCGTCCCGTTGCTGCTGCACGAACTTTACAACAAAAAAGCGACCGGGTTGTTGCATCTGCGGCGTGGGGATGCCAAGAAAATCATTTATATCAAAGACGGTTACCCGATTTTTGTCCGCTCCAATATGCTCAGCGAGTGTCTCGGCCGGATGCTGGTCAGTGAAGGAGTTATTACCCAGGTTGATTGTGACGCTTCGGTTGAACGCAGCAAAGTATCGGGACGCCTGCAGGGAACCGTGTTGATTGAGATGGGTCTGCTGACCCCGCAGGATCTGCATGCGGCGCTTTTGCGGCAGGTCACGGAAAAACTGCTGTCGACCTTCAAGTGGCAGGATGGAACCGGCCAATTTGTGGCCGGCAAGGATTTCAAGAAGAATGTGACCTCAATCAAACTCTCGCCGGCGGCCCTGATCCTGCAGGGGATTAAACGTTACTGGGTGCCGAAACAGCTGGAGAGCTACCTGCATCCGTTGCGTAATCTCTATGTCAAGCAGGCCTCGGATCCCAAATACCGTTTTCAGGAGATTGAGCTGAACCGGCGTGGTGAAGAAATTTTCCGCAGTTGCCTCGGCACGCTGACCGTGACCCAGATTCTTGAGCAGCACCCCCTGGCACACCGCGAGGTGCAGCAGCTGCTGACGGCACTGTTGATTTCAGAAATGCTCGAGACCAGTGAAATCATTGAGCAGATTGATGCCGTGGACATGTCGGGATTGGGTACAGAACAGCCGATTGACGAGCAATTACGGCGTAAGATTCTGGATGATTATCGGCGTGTGATGGAGGCTGATTATTTTGAAGCACTGGGGATTACCCGCCAGTGCAACGGTCCCGAAGTGCGACGGGCGTATTACCGGCTGGCCAAGGAATATCATCCCGATCGTTTTCTCGGCAGTGGCCTGTCACGGGAAATGAGCACCAAAATCAACGAGATGTTCCAGTATATTACCCAGGCTTACACGGTACTCAGTGACCCTGAATCGCACTCCGATTATCTGGATGAACTGGTCAATGGGCCGAAAAAAACCATCAATATCAACCAGGTGATCGAAGCTGAAACCGCCTATCAGGAAGGGCGGATCCTCCTCAATACCAGGCGCTTCGGCGCGGCGATCAAGCCGCTGCAACGGGCCATTGAGCTCAGCCCGGAAGAGCCGGAATATTTGACCCACTTTGCCTGGGCACTGTTCAAAGCGAGCCCGGAAAAGATCGAGGTCCGGAACCGGGCACTGGAGGTGTTGCTGGCTTCTCGTGAGTTGAACCCCGGTCTTGATCTGACCCACCTTTATCTGGGGCGTATCTATCAGGTCCAAGGCAAGGAGCGACAATCGGAGAAATCTTTTGAAATGGCGGTTCAAGCCAACCCTGATTGTACCGAGGCGTTACGCGAATTGCGCCTGATTAATCTGCGCCGCGAACAGAGCTCACAATCAAAGGGGCTGCTGAAAAAGTTTATCAGCAAGGAAAATTAGTCGAATTCGGGGTTCGATATTGCGATGGATCGGTTGTTTGCCGGTCGGTCCGATTTTTGCAAAAACCCTCTTGCATGGTGCTGTATGGTGAAATCGTGCAGTTTTTTTGACACGGCAAGGGGCAGGTTATGGGTATCGACCCGCTGAGAAATAATGTTTTTGTCTCTTCATCGCCGACTCGGCCGTCATCCGGACAGGTGTCGGTCGCAGGCGGACAGAATTTTGCACAGGTTTTGGCGGCGGAAAAAACCGGGCAAAAGGTCGCAACACCCGCTGAACAGGCAGCGACCATGCTTAAACTTGCTCGCTTACAGCTGATGCGGGGTCTGTTTTTCAACGAGGAAGAAACGGAGCATGGCCTGGATCTGCTCAGCGCGGTTGACCTGCCGTCGGTCGCAAGTCAAAAGCTTGACAAACTCTATGACCGGTTGCAGCCGACCCTGTTGGAGACCGAAAAGAGCCGTCGCAACGATATCGACCGGATGATTGATCAGGTGGCCGAACAGGTCAGCCTCGCCCCGGAGTTGATTCGCTCGGTGGTTGCCGCTGAAAGTAATTTTCAGCCGGATGCGGTTTCAACCGCCGGTGCGCAGGGGTTGATGCAGTTGATGCCGGCGACGGCACAGGAGCTCGGGGTTGAAGACAGCTTTGACCCGCAGCAGAATCTGCTCGGCGGCAGCCGGTATCTGAAACAACTGCTCGATAAATATGCCGGTGATCTGGATCGTGCCCTGGCTGCATACAACTGGGGACAGGGGAATGTTGATCGCAAGGGCCTGCGGCAGATGCCACCGGAAACCCGGGAATATCTGGCCAGAGTGAAAGCCCGACTCCCCCGGCAGGTTTAGGGTTCAGGCCTTCATCTCTTGCCCGGACCGGAGGTTTTTTTCGGGGAGAACGAACCGCTCCCGTTAAAATTCTGTCAAGGGTTAGTTGTCGCAGGTGTGCTTGATAAGACCGGGCAGGCAGAAATGATCAGGCTGGTCAGTCTTTGGCCGGGTGGTTTCGTTGCTGCTGTAAAATAGCCACAAAGTCTTTCAGCCTGGAGCTTCCGGTCGCATTGAACAGGGTCGGACGCTCGGAAAATACCCACTCCTGACCCGTCCAGAAAACGTCACGGTTAATCGGTTCGTCCGGATTGGTCACAACTTCACCCGCCCCGGAGAGGGAGTAACCACCGTAGACTTGCGAGACGACACAGTCCGAACCCTCAACCTTGATCCACTCTTTCAGCTCAATCTTCGGATGATCTTTCTTGCTGATCATTGCGACCTCTCTCCCCCGGAGTTTCCGGCTGGGTACGAGTTGACGGCACAGGGATTCAGAAATTTACTTTGTCAGGCAAGAACTTACTAACATTGATTGGTCTTGAAGTAAAGCATGTTGGTTGGTTTCGGGAGAGGGCGTTCTTGCTTGGCACTATCGGCGATAAGTTGATGACAGCACTTGACCGGTTTAAATTTGTCGATCGGTTCAACTGTGTTTCAAGGGCAGGCGGATACGGAAACTGGTTCCCTGATCCGGGAGCGAATCGACCTCAATCAAACCCTGATGCGCCTGGACGATACCGTAGGATACCGACAGGCCGAGGCCGGTGCCGCACTTTTTGGTGGTAAAGAAGGGATTGAAAATCTTTTCACGTAAATGCGGAGGGATACCGGGGCCGGTATCGCTGATGACGATGTCGACCCATTCGGCGGTTTTGCCGCTGCTCAGCGATAAAGTTCCGTTGCCGTCCATCGCCTGCAAGGCATTGAGAATGATGTTGGTAAAAACCTGCCGCAGTCGTTCACGGTCGCCCGGAATTGTCGGGAGATCGGCCGCCAGGTCACGCTGCATACGGATGCCGTCGATCGGCACCTGATGACTGACTTGGGCAAGAATTTCTTCGAGCAGTTCGTTCGCTTGTACCTGTTCCCGGTGCAGGTCGTGACGACCGGCAAAGCTGAGCATGTTCTGGGTAATCAATGAGACCCGCTCGACCTGCTTGGTGATCTCCCGCAGCTCCTCGCGCTCCGGCGCATCCCCGGCGAGGCCCATCTGGAGAATCTCGACATTGCCGCGAATGATCGCCGCCGGGTTGTTGATTTCGTGGGCAACGCCTGCGGCCAGAGAACCGATCGCCGCCAGCTTTTCGTGTCGCAACAGCTCCTGCTGGGTCTGGATCAGTTGCAGGCTCTTTTCTTCGAGCAGGGTGGTCCGTTCGCTGACCTTTTCTTCCAGACTGCGGTTCAATCCGTGCAGCTCCCGGTCCCGCTCTTCGAGCGCGGTCACCTGCCTGCGGGCGATATTGGCAAACAGCCAGCCGAGTCCCAAAAATCCGCACAGGGTCAGACTGCTGAGCAGCAGCATATTGCTGGCGCTGCGACCAAGGCTGGCGGCAGCCTGCTCGGCCAGCGCCCGGCTGCGCTGCCGGGTCAGATCGGTCAGGTCGGGAAAGATACTCTCCAACTGTTGAAAGGCGTTGTCGATCCGGGTCTGCAATGCTTCTCGTTCCTGCAGCAACGACAGGCGGCTGCGGGCCAGCTGAAACAGCCCGCCCTGTCCCGGTCGGATGGTCTGGTATTCATTGTAGATGGCATAGCCCCGGCCGAACAGCGACTCTTTCAGTTGCTCCAGGATGGTCGGCGGCAGCTCCTTCGGGTTCAGCAAATGTTCGCTGTAGAGAATGGCGAGCAGCTGCTCAAGGCGTTCCAGATTCGGCTTCAGCTGATTGTCTTTCAGGTCGGTCAACTGGCCCGGCTGGGTTTCACCGGCCAGGGTTTCGACCATCCGCGCCAGATCCATCAGCTCGGTTTTGGTTTCGGCCAGCACCCGTTTCCAGACGCTGGTTTGTCGCGACAGCAAGGTTTTGGCATAGTTTGACGCCGTTTCGCCGGCGGCTTTGCGCCATCGGCGGATCAGCAGAGCGTCGGCCAGCCGTTGCCGGCCCGCCAGAATTTCCAGGTTGTCACGCAGCCGATTAAGATGACTACGGACCTGGTTGAGGGTCCGTTTCTGTTGCTGATCGGCTACCACCTGCTGTTGCCGTTTACGCCATTGCGCGGCCTGGGTCCAGAGCTGTTGCAGCCGTTCGGTCGCGATGCCCATGCTGCTGACGATCGCCGCCATCTCCGGACTGCTGTCGCTCATCTGGAAATGATCCTGCAACAGGGCGAACTCTTCGCTGGGGAAATCCTTGATCTGTTCGACCGGGTCGAGCTGCAACAGGTCGCGTACCCGGTTCTGGGCCAGCTGGTTGAGACGCCGCAACTTCTGCGCTGTCTGTGTCAGCTGGCGATCGAGCTGCATCAGTCGCCGGCGTTCCTGATTCAGGTCGGAGATGGTCCAGCCGATAATGCTGTTGGTGACCACCATCGATACCAGCCCGATCATCACCAGACCCCAGACCAGCATGGTGATCGATTTTTTTCGGGGGATGCTCATCGCGACTCTTCTTCGTCGGGCAGCAATCGTTTGATCTGTCGCCAGTCAAAGGGGATGAATCGGCGCTTTTCCAAGCGGGTCGGCCAGACCCGGTGGCTGGCCTGGTGATGGTTGGGGCTGAGGTGCAGCGGTTCGCCGAGGCCGAGATCGAAACGTCCGAGTTTTTCGAGGCGATCGATGATCCGCTCCCGGTTGATCGGCGGTCCGCTCCCCGCCAGCGCCAGCAGCAGGATCCGGGCGCTGATGTAGCCCTCCAGACTGACCGAGCTCGGTCGGCTGCCCGGCTCCAGGCGCTCCAGGTCGGTGCGATAATCCAGTACCAGCGGCAGCTTCGAAGTGAATGGGTCAGGGACCACCTGGGTCACCAGCACACCGGCAGTTGCTGTCGGCAGCGCGGCTGCCAGTGATTCGCTGCCGACGAAGGAGACATTTAAAAACAGGGAGTGCAGGCCGGATTCCCGGGCCAGCCGGATAAATTTGGCGCAGGGCGCGTAAGCGCCGACCATGATGACGGCGCGCGGCAGCGGATCGCTCATCAGGATATCGGCCAGGGCATTCTCGACGGCCATGGTATTGCGCTGGTAACGGACGTGCAGTATCGACAGCTCATTTTTCAGGCCGTGTTTTTTCAGCGCCTGAAAACCGCCAACGTAGCCGGCGTCACCGTAACTGTCGCGCTGGGTAAAAAAGGCGATCTCTTCCGGGCGCAGGCCGCCGATATCGATCAATGCATCGACCATCGCTTCGATCTCTTCGGCGTAGCTGGCGCGATAATTGATGACGTAACGATCGGGCGGATCGCGCCGTAACACCCCGGCACCGGAGAAGGGGGCAAAAAAGAGCGTGCGGCGGTCTCTGGCGATGGGGATTGAGGCAATGGCCGTGGGGGTGCCGACATTGCCGATCAGCGCCTGAACCTGAAATTCATCGAGCAGGCGCTGCACGTTCGGGGCGGCGCGCGCCGGTTCATAGCCGTCGTCGAGAACGATCAGGTGCAGGCGTCTGCCGTGAATCCCGCCGCTCCGGTTAGCGCGTTCGAGGCCGGCCAGTACCCCGCGTCGCAGTTCGACACCGATCTCTGCCAGCGGACCGGAAAGCGCCGTCGACATGCCGAGCAGCAGCTCGGCAGGCTCTCGGAGTTGTTTTGCCGCCGAGCACGGGGTCGCCAGAAGCAAGAGCAGCAGAAGCAGGCCTGCTGACCGAGCACGGCAGCCGTTCATGCGGCCGGTCCGGTGTTGGCGGGAGAGAGATCGAAGTCGCGGATTTTTTTATCGAGGGTTTTGCGGGTCACGCCGAGCAGCCCGGCGGCTTTGCTTTTGTTCCAGCCGGTCTGGTGCAGGGTGCGGGAGATCTGTGCCTGTTCGGCGTCACGCAGGGAGAATGATGTCAGCAGGGCCGCGTCGGCCCCACCGTTCGGCGCGGCGAAACGGATCGGCAGGGCTTCCAGATCGATGATGCCGCTGTTGCAGAGGATGGCGCCGCGTTCAATGATGTTCTGCAGCTCGCGGACATTTCCCGGCCAGTGGTAGCTTTTCAGCGCTCGCAGTGCCTCGGGGGTCAAACCGCTGACCGTCCGTCCGACCTTCTGCGCGGCCAGCTGCAGAAAATGCTGAACCATCGGTTCGATATCTTCGGGGCGCTCGCGTAGCGGCGGCAGATTCAGGGTCACGACGTTGAGCCGATAAAACAGGTCTTTGCGGAAACGTCCGGCTCGCACCTCTGCTTCGAGGTCTTTATTGGTGGCGGCGATAAAGCGCACGTTGGTTTGTTTGGGTCGGGTGGCGCCGACCGGCAGAAATTCACCGTTTTCCAGCACGCGCAGCAGCTTGGCTTGCAGGCCGGGGCTCAATTCGCCGATTTCGTCCAGAAACAGGGTGCCGGAGTCCGCCTCGTCGAGCAGCCCTTTTTGCGCCCGGTCGGCCCCGGTAAAAGCTCCCTTGACGTGGCCGAACAGCTGGCTTTCGAGCAGGGTTTCGGCCAGCGCCGCGCAGTTGATCGCCAAAAACAGCCGCTGACTGCGTGAACCGTGATAATGGAGGGTGCCGGCGATCAGCTCCTTGCCGGTACCGCTTTCGCCGGTAATCAGCGCGTTCGAGTTGGTCCCGGCAACCCGCAGCGCCATATTGTAGACTTTGCGGAAGGCCGCACTGTTGATAATGATGGCTCCGGGGTAGATCCGTTCGCGCAGCTCCTGTTTGAGAGTGCGGTTCTCCTCGCGCAGCTGGTTGCGTTCGAGGCAGCGTTCGACCAGTGCCAGCAAGCGTTCCTGCGGGAAAGGCTTGGTCAGATAGTCGTAGGCTCCGAGTTTCATCGCCGAGACCGCTGATTCGATAGTGCCGTGACCGGTCATCATCACCACCGCGAGTTGCGGATACTGGTCACGCACCTGTTGCAGCACCTCCAGCCCGTCGATGTCGGGCATCTTCACGTCGAGCAGCAGCAGGCCCTGAACCTCGTCGGCCGCAGCCAGAGCGTTCAGCAGGGCCTTGCCGGCAGAAAAGTTTTCGACCTGGTGGCCGTGGCCGCTGAGCAGTTTCTGCAGGTAGCGACACATCCCTTTTTCCTTTTTCGTCATCACAAATAACTATCCGGCTGGTCATGGTCGAAATCCGTTCTGCTCCGGGCGGCTCGAATGGGTAATATCTATACAATAGGTCGGTGAAAGAACAAATGCTACAAAGTTTTCTGCGTTTATATCCCTTTTGCGCAGCGATAAACTGCTGGTTTTGTGCCATTTCTTTTGTTTTTCCGCTGGCATATAAGTTGCTTTTGTCCGCCCCGCACGGTTTTCTACTTTGTGCCGCCGCGGATTTTTTCCACGGCGACAGGTTGCACCCGCCGGAAGCAGCATTTTCCGTTGTCGAAGATGGGTAAAAAGTATCCACCCAAAGAAGAATGTATACGTTTTTAACTGCCCTTCTACGGTCCTTTCTCTCCGCTGATTTATTGGTAACCGCCGTGAATAAAACGGTTTTATAGAATTGTGCCGCAGCTGGCACGCCCTCTGCTTTATCAGTTCCGTGATTGTCGTTGTCCGAGATCGGGGCTCAGCAGCCGAGTGTGCGGCGCAGCTCTCGATGTAAATGGCTTGTTTGAGCCGCTATTAAACTGCAAGGAGGAGAACATGGAGCTTAACAGGCGAGGGTTTCTGAAGCTCTCCGGCGGGGCGATCGGCGCCTCAATTGTCGGCATTGGCCTCAAGCCCGCCCAGGCGTATGCCGCTCCGCTGGCGATCCAGTATGCCAGGGAGACCATCACCATCTGCCCGTACTGCGCGGTCGGCTGCGGCCAGATTGTGCATACCCAGGCCAGTGATGTGATCAACATCGAGGGGGATCCTGATCATCCGATCAATCGCGGCACCCTGTGCAGCAAGGGATCATCCATCTATCAGCTGCGGCACAACAAAAAGCGCATCACCGAGCCGCTTTACCGGGCCAAGGGCGCCAAGGAATGGAAGCCGGTTTCCTGGGATTGGGCTCTTGACCAGATCGCCCGTAAGCTCAAGGCGACTCGCGACGCGACTTTCATGACCAGAAATACCAGAGGGCAGGTGGTCAACCGTACCGACGCAATCGCCTCGGTCGGCAGTGCAGCGCTCGACAACGAGGAATGCTACCTTTTTCAGAAGCTGCTGCGCAGCTGGGGCTTGGTGTATATAGAACACCAGGCGCGAATATGACACTCCGCCACGGTCGCCAGTTTGGCGACCTCCTTCGGCCGCGGAGCCATGACCAATCACTGGATTGACATCCGCAACTCCGACATTATCCTGATCATGGGCTCGAACGCCGCAGAAAATCATCCGATTTCCTTCCGGTACATCCTCGAAGCCAGAGAAAAAGGCGCCAAGCTGATCAGCGTCGATCCGCGCTTCACCCGTACCTCGGCCAGCGCCGATCTGTATGCTCCGTTACGCAGCGGTACCGATATCGCTTTTCTGGGCGGGATGATCAACTACATCATCGAGAACAAGCTTTATCAATCCGAGTACCTGCTTCTGAACACCAACGCGACTTTCCTGGTTAAGCCGGATTTCAAAATGCCGGGCGAGCTGGATGGGTTGTTCTCGGGGTATGATGCGAAAAAACGGCGGTACGACAAATCGAGCTGGGGTTTCCAGCGCGACAGCCGCGGCGTACCCAAGTCGGATCCTTCGATGAGCGATCCGAACAGTGTATTGCAGCTGCTGAAAAAACAATTTTCCCGCTACGATCTGCAGACCGTCTCCAGCATTACCGGTACACCGCAGGAGAAGCTGACTGAGGTTTACAAGATATACGGCTCCTCCGGTCAGGCCGGCAGGGCGGCGACCATCATGTACGCCATGGGCTGGACCCAGCATACCGTCGGCACCCAGAATATCCGCACCATGGCGATCATCCAGCTGCTGCTCGGCAACATCGGCATTGCCGGTGGCGGGGTCAACGCACTGCGCGGCGAATCGAACGTGCAGGGTTCTACCGATCACTGTCTGCTCTTCCACATTCTGCCCGGTTACCTGCCGACCCCCAAGTCGAGCTGGAACGATCTGGCCACGTACATCAAAAAGAGTACGCCGACCACCAACGACCCAGAGAGCGCCAACTGGTGGAGCAACCGCAACAAGTACATTGTTTCGCTGTTGCGTGCCCATTTCGACAGCAACCTGACCGCCGCCGAAGACTTCGGTTACGAGCTGCTGCCGAAACTGGACGATGGTCAGAATGCCAGCTGGCTGATGCTTTTTGACCGGATGTTCCGGGGTGATATCAGGGGTTTCTTCGCCTGGGGGCAGAATCCGGCCTGTTCGGGAAGTAACGCCAATAAGGTGCGTGATGCGCTGGCCAAGCTTGACTGGCTGGTCTCTGTCAACCTGTTTGATAATGAAACCGCTTCGTTCTGGAAAGGACCGGGGGTCGATTCGGCCTCCATCGATACGGAGGTGTTTTTCCTGCCTGCCGCGGTCTCTTTTGAGAAGGAAGGCAGCATTACCAACTCCGGTCGCTGGGCGCAGTGGCGTTATCAGGCGGTCGCACCGCTCGGTAACAGCCGACATGACTCGGCGATGATGAATGAACTCTATTACCGGGTCGCTGAACTTTACAGACAAGAAGGCGGGGCGTTCCCCGACCCGATCACCCGTTTAAGTTGGGATTATGGTTTCAAGGGGATCGACGGCAAGATCCAGCACCTGGATATTCATGCCGTGGCCAAAGAGATCAACGGCTATTTTCTTGCAGACAAGGTGGTTAAGGGCAAGCAGTTCAAGAAGGGTGATCTGGTTCCTTCCTTTGCCTTTCTGCAAGCTGACGGCTCGACCAGCTCGGGCAACTGGCTCTATTGCCAGAGCTATAACGGCAGTGGTAACAACATGGCGCGCCGCAGCCTGAAAGATCCGAGCGGTATCGGCCTCTATCCCGAATGGTCCTGGTGCTGGCCGGTCAACCGGCGGATTCTCTACAATCGCGCCTCGGTCGACGCCACTGGAACGCCGTTGGACAAACGGCGTCCGGTCATCTGGTGGACCGGGACCAAGTGGAAAGGCGACGTCCCCGACGGCGGCTGGAAACCGCTCGATCAGGCGGGCACAAAGAAGCCCTTCATCATGCTCCCCGACGGGGTGGCCTCAATCTTTGGCGCCAAGATGAAGGAGGGGCCTTTCCCCGAGCATTACGAGCCGCTCGAAAGTCCGATCGCTAAAAATCCGCTCTCCGGAACCCGGGTCAACCCGGCTATCAAGCGTTTTTACGAGGACGGCAAGCTGCCGGTGGATATCTTCTACACCGATGATAAACGCTTTCCCTTTGTCGCCACCACTTACCGGGTGACAGAACACTGGCAGACCGGGGTTATGTCCCGCAACACCCCATGGCTGCTGGAAATGCAGCCGCAGAGCTTTGTCGAGTTGAGCCCCGAACTGGCCGGCGAGCTGAGCATCAAAAACGGTGAATGGGTCGAAATTGCCTCCGGTCGAGGCAAGGTTGATGCGGTTGCCATCGTGACCAAACGCTTCCAGCCCTTCAAGGTGCAGGGAAAGACCGTCCATCAGGTCGGTCTGCCCTGGTGTTATGGTTGGACCACGCCGAATGTCGGTGACAGCGCCAACCTGTTGACCCCGACCATCGGGGACGCCAACACCATGATCCCCGAAACCAAGGCGTTCATGGTCAACGTCAAGAAAAGGGGGTGATGAGCTATGGCACGTAAAGCATTCATGATCGATTCGTCCCGCTGCACCGCCTGTCGAAGCTGCCAGGTGGCCTGTAAGCAGTGGAATAAATTGCCGGCTGATGCCGCCATCAACTGGGGCTCATACGAAAATCCACCGAGCTTGACGGCGCATCTGTACAACAAGATCGAATTTATTGAAAAGGAGCAGGATGGCAAATTCAAATGGTTGTTTCTTAATCAGCGTTGCCTGCACTGCGGCGAAGCCGGATGTCTCAAAGTTTGTCCGTCGACCGGCGCGCTGTTCCGTACCGAGGAAGGACTGATCGGTTTCAACAAAGATAAGTGCATCTCCTGTAAGTACTGTGTCAACGGCTGTCCCTTCGATGTGCCGCGTTATGATGCGCAGGGCAAGATCACCAAGTGTCACGGCTGTATAGATCGGGTTGCCGCCGGGCTGCAGCCGGCTTGCGTCAAGGCCTGCCCGACCGGCTCGCTGAAATTCGGTGATCGCGATAAACTGATCAGTGAAGCTGAATTGACCGGTCTGAAGCTTTACGGTGATAAGGCTCTCAGCGGCCTCGGGGCCATGTACCTGCTGGAAGAGAAACCGCAGGAGTACCGGTTGGCCGAGAATCCTAACATTCCGCAATCGATTTTCCTCTGGAAGGATGTCATCAAGCCGCTCGGCATCCTTGGTTTCTGGGGCGCGATCGGTGCGGTCATGCTGCATTACGTGACCGTCGGGCCGAAACGACCCGATGAGGATGACAGCTCGAACCAGAATCAGGGAGGTGAGAAACATGAGTAACTATGTCAAGCGCTTCAGTGCTTTTGACCGTGTAGTGCACTGGGTTCTCGCCGTCGCCTTCTTTGTGTTGCTCTTTTCGGGCTTGGCCCTTTTTGCACACACCTTTTTCAACTACTTCGACTTCTTCGGTGGACCGCAGCAGGGAATTCTGGCGCACAAGATCGCCGGGATCTTTTTTCTGATCACCTCGGTGTTGTTGTTTTTTACCCAGATCAAGGATACCTGCCGGTTTGATGCTGATGATGCCAAGTGGTTCGGTGCCTTCGGCGGCTACCTGTCACGCAGCAAAATCGACATACCGCAGGGTAAGTTCAACGCCGGACAGAAGCTGTATGCCATTTTTGCCATCATCGCCGCAACCGTGCTCGGCCTGACCGGCTATGTCATCTGGGATCCGACCGCCATGGAGCGCGGCCTGACCCAGTGGTCGCTGATGCTGCACGGACTGTTCTTTGTTCTGATCATCGTCGGTGCGGTGATCCACATCTATCTGGCGACCATCGGCAACCCGGGTACTGCTGAAGGGATGCTCTGGGGGCGGGTCAGGCGAGTCTGGGCGAAGAAACATGCCAGCAAATGGTATAAAGAAGTTACCGGCGACTCGGATTGATCGACCCTGCTCCGCAGCCGACATTTCCTCCTCGCGTCGGCTGCGGAGTTTAACCGTCGATAATCTGCCGGGGTTTCGATTTTGTAACTATTCACCCCGAGGTCATCCATCGTGTTGCTGAATAATTCTCGATTTTTATCAAGGAGTATCTCGAATGTCTCATCATCAGCACCGTCTGCAACGATTGAATGAGCTGCGCAAGATCCGCCCGCAGTATGGCGAGATCTACGATTTTTATCAGGGACTCTGCACCTTTTTGCAGGAGATGCCGAGTGCCTGGTTTGCCTGCACGGTTGATCTCGAAGCCTGGCAACCGCGCCGGCAGGCCGGGTTCCCCCTCTTGAGCCGTGAAACGCTGCAGTTTGACGAAGCGGGCGTCAGGGCATTTCTGTTCCTGTTGATCGACCGGCTGATAGATCTCGGCCGGCAGGGGGCCGAGGAGCTGCAGTGTTTCAAACAGGCCCTTGAAAACGACGCGCTGTCGGCCGCGGAACTGTTGCTGGCCTGCCTGGAAAAGGATCGCGCTCCGGTCGAAAAAGCAGCCACGCAGCTGGAGCTCCCGGCAGCGCTGCTCGAATATGTTCTCTCCACCACCCTGGCACACGGCCTGCAGCAGTGGCTGGCCGGTCAGCCGGAGATCCGGTTCGAGGACTGGTCCGAGGGCTATTGCCCGATCTGTGGCGGGATTCCGG
Source organism: Deltaproteobacteria bacterium (assembly GCA_013152145.1). Lineage (GTDB taxonomy): Bacteria > Desulfobacterota > Desulfuromonadia > Desulfuromonadales > Geopsychrobacteraceae > Malonomonas. The sequence continues at coordinate 1,835 of JAADGW010000136.1, read as the reverse complement.
TCATGGGCGAACTGAGCGGCGAGACCGGCAAGAAGCGTCTGCACTGTTCCCTTTGCGCCACCGCCTGGGAGGTCGTCCGGATGAAGTGCAGCTATTGTGGAAACGATGAAACCGATTCCCTCGAATATTTCACCGCCGAGGGAGATGTCGGTTACCGGGTCGATATCTGTCGTAAATGTTCCTGCTACCTGAAGGTGGTTGACAGTCGCGAAGTCGGTGACGGGCTGCCGATGGATGTTGAAGATCTCAACACCATGCATCTGGATCTGCTGGCTCAGCGCGAAGGTTTCGCTAAAGGAAAACGGGAACAGAAGAATTAGTAACTATTCAGCGGCGCGATGGATGATCCTCCTGCTGAATAGTTACAAGAATTAAGCTTTTCTCTCCGGGAGTAAAGGATGCAGCAACAGACCATCTATCAATTGAAAAATGGCCGTCTGCAACAGCAACAGCGACAGGTCGTCGAGGAATACCCGCTGCGGCTGCGGGTCAACGGTGAACATCTGGCGACGCTGATCTGTTCGCCCCATCAATTAAATTTTCTGCTGGCCGGATTTTTCCGCCTGCAGGGTTTTGTCGACGATCTCAACGATATTCTCAGCATGGGGATCTGCGCAGATTTCGGCCTGGCCGAGGTGCGGATCAAGGGTGCGTTACCGCCGCGCCTGACCCCGACCCTGACCTCCGGTTGCGGAACCGGGATCAGCTATAATCTGCCGAAACACTTGCTGGATTCCCGCCGGGCTGCCCGCCGCAGCTACTCCAGCGAGAGCCTTTTTTTGTTGATGCGCCAGCTGCAGCAACGGGCTGAGCAGTACCGCAGCCATGGCGGCATTCATTCGGCAGCGGTCGGCGACCAGAACGGTCTGCTGCTGTATGCCGAGGATATCGGCCGACACAATACCCTCGACCGGATCGCCGGTGAAGCCTGGTTCAAGGAACTCGATCTGTGGGATAAAATGCTGGTCACCTCGGGTCGGGTTTCCACCGAGATGGTCGCCAAGGCGGCGCGGCTGGGTATCGGCCTGATCGCCTCACGCACGTCGCCCACCGATAGAGCGATTGCTCTCTGCGCGCAGGCCGGAATCACCCTGGTCGGCTATCTGCGGGCCGGGTCGCTGGAGGTTTTCAGCCATCCGCAGCAGTTGCAGGTGAGCGGGCAGCCGCAACGGATTCGGGGGGTCAGCGGGGTGATTCTTGCCGGCGGCGAGAGCCGGCGGATGGGGAGTGACAAATCGCTGCTGCCGATCGACGGCGCGCGGTTTATCGACCATGTTTACAGTCGGCTGGCGGAGCTGTTCGATGAAGTGCTGATCGTGACCAACTCGCCCGAGCTTTACCGGGAGATCAACTGCCGCAAGGTTCCGGACCTCTATTACGCGCAGGGCGCTCTGGCTGGTGTCCACTCCGGTTTGAAACATGCGAACAACGACCGGATTTTTGTGGCCGGTTGCGATATGCCTTTTGTTTCCGGCGAGATTGTACGCCATATCTGTTCCTTTGCCGAAACTGCCGATGCGGTCATCCCGCACAGCCGCAGTGGTCTGGAACCGCTCCACGCGCTCTATGGAAAGGCCTGTCTGACAGCAATGGAGGAGGTCCTCGACACCGGAAGACGGCGGATTGTGGCGTTCTTCCCGAAGGTCCGGGTCCGTGAGATTCCGGCCGCAGAGCTGCTGCCGATCGATTCGCGCGAACTGAGTTTCCGCAATATCAACACTCCGGAAGATTATTACACTCTGCGTGGCGCGGATAAGTCGGAGCTGCTCCCTGTTTCTTCTTCGTCTCTGAACCACAGGTTAAAATAGTTGACTCGTGACGGGTGACGGTATCAA
>JAADGW010000067.1 GCA_013152145.1 Deltaproteobacteria bacterium | reverse complement strand
ACAGCATTATCCGCACTCATCTGGAGGCCGCGGACTTAAGCAGCATGACCCCGCTTGAGGCGATGAACCTGTTGAGTGAACTGAAAGAATTACTCTGATTTATGGCTTTACTCCGTTCATACTTTTTGCTTGTTGTTCTGCTCTTATCCGCTGTTCAGGTTCCCAGTGCGGCTGCGGAGTCCTATGCCGCGATCCGCAGTGATTATTATCAGCTGGCAAAATCTGCCCGACTGCAACAACAACGGGTGAACTGGGAGAAGCTGATCCGTCGTTTTGAGCGGTACCTGCGGCAGAAACCTGCTTCTCCCTCGGTTGAAAAGGCCCTGTTTTTAAAGGCGCGCACCTGGGATGGCTTGTCGCTGGCATCCGGGGGACGGGAGGATGCCCGGGAAGCGATCAGTAGCTACCTGGCGTTGGTTACCCTGCCAGCCGGCTGGCGGACGATGCTCTGTTTGCTGCCGGCCAAATCGCTGAAAATCGCCTGCACGATCTCTCTGCGGCGTACCGCTATTACCGTTGGCTGGTCGATCAGATGCCGCAAGGGGACATGCTGGCGGCAGCAAAGAGTCGCTTGCGGCAGTTGCCTGAGCCTGCCCCGGAAGCCGCCCCGGCGGTAAAAACAACGGCTTATTCAGCCACTGCCGACTCTCCGCGGCTGGAAAATATCCGCTATTGGAGCGGCCCGGATTACACCCGTGTGGTTTTCGACCTGTCGGCCCCGGTTGCCACAACTCCCCATCTGCTAAAGGGGAACAATCCGCGACTCTACTTTGATCTCATCTATACCGATCTGGCGCCGCAGCTACAGGCGGATGTACCGGTCCTCAACGGTTTGCTGCAACGTATTCGAGCCAGTCGTTTTGATGAAAAACGTACCCGGGTGGTGCTCGATCTCTATCGTGAGCTCAAGTACAAAATCGTCTCCCTGAAAAATCCTGATCGACTGGTGGTCGATCTGCTCGGACCCTCGCAACCGATCCCCGACTCTAAGCGTACTGCCGGCCGCAACCGTTCGCAAAGTACGGATGACTCGATTGCCGATATTCTGAAAGATGTTCCCGACCGGCAACCGATCCTGCATGTGCCGCAACAGAGCAAAGATGAGGGAATTCATCTGATTGTCGTCGATGCCGGGCATGGCGGCAAAGATCCCGGCGCCATCGGGCCGCATAAGGTCCGGGAGAAGGATGTGACCCTGGCAATGGCCAAGGCCCTGGCCAGCGCGTTGCGGAAACAGCTCGGCGTCAAGGTGTTGTTGACCCGCTCAGACGACCGCTATCTCGAGTTGCGCGAGCGAACCGCCTATGCCAATCGGGTCGGTGCCGATCTGTTTATTTCTCTGCACGCCAACGCCAGCCGAACCCGTAACGTCTACGGACTGGAAACCTATTTTCTCAACCTGTCGAAAAATAATCAGGCCGCCGAGGTTGCTGCGCGCGAAAACGGTACTTCGCTGCAGGATGTCGGCAATCTTGAGGCCATCCTGTTCGATTTGATGGCCAACGCCAAAATCAATGAATCCAGTCGCCTGGCGGCAAAGGTACAACAGGCCATGGTGGCCGGTCTGCGTCATCACTACAGCCGCATCAAGGATCTTGGTGTCAGGCAGGGCCCTTTTCATGTTCTGCTCGGGGCGACGATGCCTTCAATCCTGATAGAAACCGCGTTTATCAGCAATTCCCGGGAAGAGAAAAGGCTGACCAGCAAGACCTATCGGAACCGTGTCGCCAATGCCGTTGTTACCGGTGTCAAGAACTACACGGCAACCATAACGCGGGTCGCCAAAAAATGACTCCTGTACTGACTCAAGAGATCGATATCACCCTGACCGCCGATCGGCTGTTGAATGGCGAGCCTTATGAGCTGCGCCGCCAGGCGACGCTTGAGGCCACCCGTGATTTCATCAACGGTCAGCTGGGGCGGATACAGCAGATGTCGGCTGAAGGAGCATCCGGCCGGGCCGTTGTACTGGAGTTGACGGCAGCGTTTGATCAGCTGAACGACATCCTCTTTCAAGTGGTCAGCTCCGACCTTGCCGCCGATTCCGTCGCCGGTTGTGCCCTGTTCGCCCTCGGTGGCTACGGCCGCTGCGAAATGAATCCCAAATCGGACCTCGACCTGATGTTTTTTTACGAGCCGGCCGGGGAACAGGCCGCCAAAATTATTTCCGACCGGATGCTGTACCTGTTATGGGACCTGAATCTTGATGTCGGCTACAGTGTCCGTTCCAGCAAGGACTGCATTGAACAGTGTCAGGATGCGACGGTTCGGACCTCGTTGCTCGATGCCCGTTTCCTGTCCGGTAATCCCGACCTCCACGACCTGTTTGTCAACAAGGTCGGCAGCTACGTGCTCAATCATGATACCTCGGGGTTTATCAAACTGAAATTGGAAGAAACGAATGAACGACGTAAAAAATACGGTTCTTCCGTTTATATGCTTGAACCGAACCTGAAAGAGGGCGAGGGGGGGTTGCGTGATTTACACTCTGCATTGTGGATTGCCCGGGTCAAGTTTAAAGCATCAAACCTGCAACCTGCAGGAACTCGTCATCAAGGGGGTGCTGACCGAAAAACAGGCTGATGAGTATCGTTCTGCCCTCGATTATCTCTGGCGTATCCGCAATCACCTGCATTTTCTGGGTCAGCGGAAAAGCGACCAGATCTCCTTTGACCTGCAGCGACAGATTGCCACTACTTTTGGTTATAAAGATGGTCGGTCGGGCTCTGCCATTGAGCAGTTCATGCAGGATTACTATCAACATGCCGCGCACGTTGAACATCTGTCCTCCGGCCTGATCATGGAGGCGACACAGCGCGATAAAGTCCAAAAAAGTATCTTCGGTTTTTTTGTCCGTCGCAATCTGGAGTACGGCTTCAATGTCGGCCGTGGTGAACTCAGCTGCAGTGACGAAGAGATTTTTCAGAAAAACCCCGCCCTGATGATGAAAGCTTTTGAGTTGAGCCAGAAGCATGGCGTTAAGCTCAACCTGAAGCTGAAATCCCTGATCCGGGAAAGTCTGCCGTTGGTGAACGATAAAGTCCGCCGTTCACGACCGATGAATGAATCCTTCATGAATATTCTCCGTCATCCGAAGGATGTCGGTAAAACCCTGCGTAAAATGCACCACTTGCATGTTCTCAATGCGTTTATCCCGGAATTTAAAAATATCTTCTGCAAGGTCCAGTTTGACCTTTATCATATCTATACCGTCGATATTCATTCACTGTTTGCCGTCGAAGAGATGGGTAAATTGTGGTCTGGAGAGTATGCTGAAGCATATCCGTTTCTGACCGATGTGGCCAACAACATCGAGAAGCGGGGGCTGATGCTGCTGGCGATACTGTTTCACGACATCGGCAAAGGCCGCGGCAATGACCACAGCAGTCGCGGAGCGTCGATGATTCCAACCATCGCCCGGCGGCTCGGCTTGAATCGTGAGGATCGGCGCAGGCTGCAATTTCTCGTCCAGCATCATCTGCAGATGGCTCACATTTCGCAACGCCGCGATCTGCACGACATGAAGCTGATTTCGCAGTTTGCCGAACTGATGGGGATGAGCGAGAATCTGCGGATGCTTTATCTGCTGACCTTCGCCGATTTAAAAGCGGTCGGCCCGGACGTCTGGTCGGAGTGGAAGGGACAGCTATTGCAGGAGCTGTACGAAAAAACTTTCGATGTTCTGGAGAAGAAGGATTTTTACCAGGAGATACGCTCCGAAAAAGCGCGTAACCGCAAACGTAAAGTCCGTGAGGCCTTGTTGGGAGACTACCCTGAACGCCGGATCAACCGCGCGATCAACAGTCTGTCGAGCCGTTACCTGATGAGTTATCGTTCGCGGCAGATTATTCCTCACCTGCGGCTGGCGTTAAGCCGTGGTAAAAAACCGTTGGCGATGCAGGTTGAACATCAAGCGAATGCCGGCTATACCGAGTTGACGCTGGCGACCATCGATTCGCCGGGCCTTTTTTCCCTGATTGCCTTGCCGGGGTGCTGGCCGGTCATTCAATCAATATTCTGGGAGCCCAGATTCATACGCGTAAAACCGGTGCGGTTCTGGACGTGTTGCAGGTGAACAGCGCGATCGGTGATGTGGTTGATAATGAGGCAAAGTGGAAGCGGGTTGAGGCCGACCTGATTGCTGCCATTGAGGGCCGTTTGCGCGTCGAAGATCTGGTTGCGAAATGTCATCCCCCGGCCTATCTGACCGGTTCGCGGGAAAAACCGAAGCGTCCCAATAAGGTTGAGTTCGACAATGAGGTATCTGACCGCTACACGGTCATCGATATCTTCGCCAACGATAAGGTCGGACTGCTCTATGAAATCACCCGGACGCTCAAAGAACTGGGCCTCTACATTGCTGTATCCTCCAAGATTTCGACCAAGGTTGATCAGGCCGCAGACGTTTTTTATGTCAGTGATATTTTTGCGCAGAAAATAACCGCCCCGGAAAAAATTGATCTGATCCGTAAAACCCTGCTGGAACGGCTTGAATAAGGCTTTTGGGCAGTCAAATGGATCAATACCTCGATTATTTCATCAATTATCTTGAAGTGGAGCGCGGCTTATCGGCAAATACCTTGTCCGCCTACAGCCGGGACCTGAGCGCCTACAGTCGTTATCTGGTCGATGTGGTCGGGGTCAAGACTCCCGGGGAGGTTCGACAGCCGCAGGTTCTGGCCTATTTAGGGGTGTTGAAGAAACGGGGGCTGTCCGCCCGCAGTCGGGCACGAAACCTCAGTGCGCTGCGGATGTTTCACCGGTTTCTGCTGCGTGAAAAATATGCCGAGCTGGACCCTACTGCGTTGCTCGAGTCTCCGCGGTCTGTTCCGGCTCTGCCCCGGCTGCTGTCTCAGCTGCAGGTTGAAGCCTTATTGCAGGCTCCGCAGGGGGATGGAGTTCTCGCATTACGTGACCGGGCAATGCTTGAAACGCTTTATGCGACCGGGATGCGGGTCTCCGAGCTGGTCGGGCTGAAGTTGACCGACCTGAAGCTGGATATCGGTTGCCTCAATGCGTTCGGTAAGGGCGGCAAGCAGCGGTTGATCCCGCTCGGTGAGGTGGCTCTTGAAATCCTGCATGATTATCTGCAGAATGGTCGGCCGAAACTGCAGAAAGCGGAGATCTGCCATCAGGTTTTTTTAAATCGTTTCGGCCGACCGATGTCGCGACAGGGCTTCTGGAAAAATCTGAAACGCTATGCGCAGCAGGCCGGGATTTCTTATGCTGTCTATCCGCATATGTTGCGCCATTCATTTGCGACTCATCTGCTGGAGAACGGAGCTGATTTGCGGGCGGTCCAGGCAATGCTCGGTCATGTGGATATTTCAACCACGCAGATTTACACACACGTCATTCAGGAACGTTTGAAACAGCTGCATCAACGGTATCATCCGCGCGGCTGACTTCGGATAAAATCAGAGGATATGATGAAGTATATTGTTTTACTTGGTGATGGCATGGCGGACGAACCGGTGGCTGCCCTGGGGGGTAAAACTCCACTGGAAGCGGCCAGCACCCCACACATGGATCAGCTCGCCAGAACCGGTAAAATCGGTCTGGCGGCAACCGTCCCGGAAGGTTTTCACCCGGGCAGCGACGTGGCCAACCTTTCGGTCTTCGGTTATAATCCGGCGGACTGCTACAGTGGTCGCTCGCCGCTTGAGGCGGCCAGTATGGGGGTGGAACTGGCCCCGGAGGATGTTGCCTTTCGACTCAATCTGGTCTGGCTGGAAGCACATTACGGAAAATTGTACATGGGGGATTTTTCCGCCGGTCATATCGGTACCGAAGAGGCTGCACAACTGATTGCCGCACTGCAGCAGGAACTCGGCGGTGGTGAATTCAACTTTTATCCCGGGGTTTCCTATCGGCACCTGCTGGTCTGGAAAAATGGTCAGGACAAGCTGCAGTTCACCCCGCCTCACGATATCAGCACGCACAGCATCGAGGATTATCTGCCGACCGGGGAGGGCGCGGACCGGTTGCTCAGCCTGACCAATTCGGCGCAGATGTTGTTGGCTCATCACCCCGTGAATCATCAGCGCTCCGAACGCGGTGAATTGCCGGCAAATTCGATCTGGCTGTGGGGTCATGGTCGCAAACCGCACATGGCCACCTATCAACAACGGTTCGGGCTGAACGGTTCGGTCATTTCTGCCGTCGATCTGATAAAAGGGATCGGTCTGAATGCAGGGCTTGAGGTTATCGAAGTCCCTGGAGCGACCGGTTATATCGATACCAACTATCGTGGCAAAGCTGAATATGCGGTTGCCGCGCTGGCGGTACGTGACTTTATCTATGTCCATGTTGAAGCCCCCGACGAAGCCGCTCACGGCGGGCTGTTGCAGGAAAAAATCACCGCGATCGAAGATTTCGATCGAGAGGTGGTCGGTACCATCATCGAAAACCTGTCGACCATCGGTGATTGCCGGATATTGGTTCTGCCGGACCATCCGACCCCGGTTGAAAAACGCACCCACACCTCCGATCCGGTCCCCTATCTACTGTTCGATTCGCGGCATGTGGTGGCTTCAAAAGCAACCGGCTACAGCGAGGCAGAGGCGAAACGCTGTGGCAGCACGGTCCCCGGTCACACTTTGTTGCCGATGCTGCTGAATCGTTAGCCGGGCCTGACCGTGACTGTGGTTAAATTTGTCAAGTTGGAGCGACAGGAAAAAACCCGGCTGCTCTGCCGATTGGCGGAAGAACAGTTTTCAGCCGGCAAAAGAGTTCTGGTGCTGGTGCAGGATGACAATCAGGCGGTCTCTTTGGATCGCTTTATGTGGACCTGGGAAAAGGGGGCTTTTTTACCGCATGCCTTTAATAACGGCTCGGTTGATTGTCTCGAAGAACCAATTGTGATAACTGTCCGTGAGGACAATCCCAATGGCGCTCCGGTTTTGATTATGGGCCGGCCGTGCTCGTTGACCTATATCCGCCGATTTGAGCTGGTGATCGATTTCGCGGAGGTTTACGACAGGCAGCTGGCTGAGCTCTCTCGTGAGCGCTTCCGACAGTACCGGGAACATGGCTTCAACCCGCACATGTATTAATTCTGCCGGTCCCGCCAGCCGTATCCGGCTGCCCTCTATCCCGCAACTGGAGGAGGAGATAACCCTGGGTGCGCAGGCGGTGACAGCGCTGGCTTGCTGGCAGGGGCGGGTCGGTGAGATCTTTACCGTCACCGATCCACAGCTGGCTGAGTATCGGGCCCGGATCATCGCCAAAGACGAGACATCGGTCACGCTGCGGCCTTTCTCCGCGGTGACCGCTATGGAAAGTCAGCTCAGAATTGAACT
>JAADGW010000161.1 GCA_013152145.1 Deltaproteobacteria bacterium | reverse complement strand
GATTCATTATTTAAGCAACATCATCAATCAATCGGCAGAGACTTTTGCCAGGCTGCAACATGATGTTGATGAGCAGATCAGCAAAGCCAAAGGCAAGCTGGCGGAAGAACGGACCCGACTGGCCGCCCTGATGTCGGAGCTGCCGCACGGGGTTCTGGTCTGCAATACGGATGGTCAGATCCTGCTTTACAATCAACGAGCGCAAAAACTTTTTCAGAACAACCAGCCGCAGGATGCCATCGCCACGCAGGGGCTCCTCGGACTCGGTCGATCGGTGTTCGGCATTCTCGACCATGACCCGATCGTTCACGCCCTGGAGATGCTTTACAAGCAGCGCAAATCGGGCTGCAGCAAACTGACAAACAACTTCATGATGACGTTGCGCAACGGGCTCTGCCTGCGGGTGACCATGGCCCCGGTTCTGCTGGAACAGGAAGAAGATCTTATTATCTCCGGGTTTGTCCTCACCCTGGAAGACATGACCAGCCAGATCGAATCGGACACCCGACGTGACATGCTGATTCAGTCGCTCATTGACGATCAGCAGGGAGCATTACAGGAAATCCGGGCCGCGATTACCATCATTCTCAACCAGCCCAAACTCGACGCGGAACAGTTGCACAGCTACCGGCAGACCATCGACCTGGTATCACAGCGCTTGCAGCAGAAGATCTCCCAGGCCCGCGCCAATTACGTCAGTCACCTGCATTCACTACAGAAAACCGAAAATGTCCTCGGTGGCAGCCTGCTTGACGTTATCAACAAAAATATCTCCGACCGTTTTTCCCTCAACGTCACCACCCAGACCGCCGGACTGATCTGGCTGCAACTCGACAGTTACCTGATCGTACAGGCGATCTCACAGCTGGTCAGCATGCTGTTGGCCTGTTCGAACATTCCGGAGTTATTGATCACCCTGACCCTCAACGAAGTCGAAGATGTGGAGTTGGCAGTCGCCTGGCCGGAAACTTTCGTCGACCCGCAACTGCTGACCGACTGGAAACAGACCCCCTTCAGCACGGATAAACAGGGCAAGCTGCTGACCTTCAGTGACATCATCAAACAGATGTACGGAACCATTAAACCACTGGCCCACACGACCGATGCCTGTAACGGTGTCCTGTTCGTGTTCCCGCAACACAAAGAAGAGCAGCGTCTGGCGATGCAGGTTGAACTGGAACACCGGCCGGTGTCTTACGAATTTGATCTGTTTAATCGGGAGGACCGGCAGGAGTTGGGGCAGATGCCGTTAACCAAGCTGATTTACGTGGTTTTCGATACAGAAACGACTGGCTTGAATCCTTCGGAAGGGGATGAGATCGTCCAGCTCGGCGCGATCCGCATCGTCAACGGCCGGCTGCTTTATCACGAAGCGATCGATCAGTTGATCGACCCGCAACGGCCGGTACCGCAATCGTCAGTCGATATCCACGGTATACAGCCGGAACTGCTGGTGGGGCAGCCGACCATCGACAAGGTTCTGCCACATTTCCACCGGTTTGCCGAAAACTCCGTGCTGGTCGCCCACAACGCCGCGTTCGATATGCGCTTTCTGCAATTAAAAGAAGAGAGCACCGGCATCAAGTTTGAAAACCCGGTTCTTGACACCCTGCTGCTCTCTTCAATCATTCATCCCAATCAGGACAGCCATTCGCTGGAAGGGCTGTCAACGTGACCATCGTCGGTCGACACACCGCGCTCGGTGATGCGATCGTCACCGCTGAGGTGCTGTTGAAGATGCTGCCGCTGCTGGAAGCAAACGGTATCCACACCTTGGCCGAGGCCCTCGCAGCATCGGCCAGATCCCCCTTCGCCAAGGTCAGCTACTGATCTGAGAACGTGCTGGAGAGGGTCGTCGGCCGGCACGCGCTGCGGACATCAGCCCACCAGCTGCAAATGACCCGGCGGCCCGGCCGTCGCTTCACCGACCCGGTAGGCCGGGACTCGCGCAGCGGTTAACCGCTGGATCAGAAAGTCAACCTTGTTCCGGGCCACCGCGATCAGCAGGCCACCGGAGGTTTGCGGATCGCAGAACAGATCCAGCGAAAACGGTTCGCAGCTCCCCTGGCCATCGACTCGGGGAAAATAGAAATCACGATTACGGTAGCTGCCTTCCGGAATCAGGCCGATCTCCGCCATTTCAGCGCTTTGCGGATACGCCGGCAGACTTTTCATATCGATGCGCAGGCCGACATCACTCGCTTCGGCCAGCTCGGCACTATGCCCGAGCAGGCCGAAGCCGGTAATATCAGTGCAGGCGGAGACCCCGACCTCGAGCATCACCGTTGCGGCCTGCTGGTTGAGCGTGATCATCCCGTCGATGGCGACACTGATATCGGCCTCACTGAGCACACCACCCTTGATGGCCGTTGCCAGCAAACCGGTGCCGAGCGGCTTGGTCAGGATCAGCTGGTCGCCGGGACGACAGCCGCAGGTCGTGACCAGCTCGGCCGGATCGACAATGCCGGTGACGCTGAGGCCGTACTTGGGTTCGTCATCCTCGATAGAATGCCCCCCGACCAGCAAAGCACCGGCCTGCGCTACTCGCTCAGCGCCGCCCTGCAGAATCTGCAGCAGGACATCGGCGCCCAGCTGACACAGCGGGAAGGCAACAATATTCATGGCAGTCAGCGGTCTGGCGCCCATGGCAAAAATATCGGACAGTGAATTTGCCGCCGCAATCCGGCCGTAGGTATAGGGATCATCCACCACCGGGGTGAAGAAATCGAGCGACTGCACCAGCGCCTGAGAATCGTTCAAGCGGTAGATGGCAGCATCGGCAAACGGGATATCCTGTGATAACAGGTCAGGATGATCCACTCTGGGGAGCTGACCCAGTACCCGGGCCAGGGTCTCAGGACCTATCTTGGCGGCTCAACCAGAGCTGCGCGACAGAGTCGTAAGACGGCTCAATTTTTCCGTCACACCCTTCTCCTTCCGAATCAGTATTCAATTTTCGGCCGATAAATCAACCGGGGCGGCCAGATCCCCGACAGGATTTATACCGGCAGATTCCAGGCCACCCGCTCTTCTCCGACCCGCCGGGTAAATTTACAGCCGTCAAAATATTCCAACAGCGCCTGAACCAGCTTGCGGCTGCTGTCGAGCCGGTCACGAAACTGGGCCAGGGTAAAAGCGGGTTGTTGTTGAAAAACCTCGAGCAAAAGCTGTAGAGCTTTCTGGTAGCTGGCGTTATGTAAATAACTCTCCTGGTTCAAACGGATTAATGCTTTTTCCAGAACCAGGTAAGAAAAATAGAGATCGACATTGATGCCGTTCAGGCCGAGCTGATTGATCACTTCGTTCTGGTTTTTAGCCCGAAACCCGGCCTCGCGGTAATACTGCTCGATCCTGGTCAGGATCTGACGATCCTCCGCCGTCGGCTGCGGCTGCCAGCCCGACGTGACCACCAGATCGCCGTTAAGCGCCAACTCCCCCGTATCGACCACCCGCTGCAGCAAAACCTCAAAACTTTTCGGCGCCAACTTTTCGGCCAGCTGAAATTGCAGGGTTGCCCGCGGGATACCGTGCCGCAGATGGTTCTGCTGCAGATAATCGGCAACCTGCTGCGGCAGCTGCTGAAGCCAACTGCGGAGCCGTTCGGTCGTCACCCACTGGTCGGCAAGGGCTTCCACCTGCCCCATTTCAGCCAGTTTTTCCAGCCCCCGGCGGAGTTCATCCCGGCCGGTCCCGGTGTGCTTTTCCAGATCGCGCAAGCGGGCGACTTCCAGCTCGTCCAGTTTCTGCAGCCAGAAGCCGAGGTTCCCGGACGAAAGATCTTTCAGCCGGGTGATGACCGCAGGCCGGAAACGCCGGTGTTTCTGCGGTTCAACGTCGATCACCAGCCCGCCGCCGATGGTGATCATCGGCGAATAAGAACGGA
>JAADGW010000045.1 GCA_013152145.1 Deltaproteobacteria bacterium | reverse complement strand
ACGTCGTCACTGGTGATTCCGGCCCCGGTACAGGTCCGGGCCATCGACTCGGACCAGATCTCGAGATCTTTTCTGGTGTAGCCGACCGCAATCGGTTTGCCGGTGGTGCCGGAGGTCGCGTGATACTCGACGATCTCCTTCGGTGAGGCGGTGAAGAGTTTGAAGGGGTAGTTGTCGCGCAGATCCTGTTTGGTGGTAAACGGGAGCCGTTTGATATCGTCAAGTGATTTGATATCACCCGGTTTCACCCCGAGATCGTCCAGCTTCTGCCGATAATAGCTGTTGCCTGCATAAACGTAGCTGACAGTTTCCTGCAGCCTCGCCAGCTGCAGGGCCTGCATCTCGTCGCGACTGATGCTCTCTTCTTGACTCCAAGCCATGATTCACACCTCTTTCGAATCCGATCACATTTCAACCAGTTCCCTTTCCCCCCGGCAGCGATCCCACCGGATGGATGAGGGGGAGGACAGTTACAGGTAATTCAACTCCTTTGCCTTTTCGGTAATTTCTTCCCGAAACTGCGGATGAGCAATCTTGATCAGCGCCGCAGTCCGCTGGCGGACGGTCTTGCCGTAGAGCTCGGCGATGCCGTACTCAGTGACCACAAAGTGGACGTGGTTGCGACTGGTGACCACCCCGGCGCCATGTTTCAGCAGCGGTACGATCCGGCTGAGGACGGTGCCGTCACGCTGGGTGGAAATACTCGGCAGGGCGATGATCGGCACCCCGCCCTGTGAGCGGGCGGCGCCGTAGATGAAATCGAGCTGGCCGCCGACCGCTGAATGGAATCTGGTACCGATGCTGTCGGCGCAGACCTGACCGGTCAGATCGACTTCGATGGCCGAGTTGATCGCCACCATCCGGTCGTTCCGGGCCACGACAAACGGATCGTTGACATACTCGGTACGGTGCAGTTCGACCAGCGGATTGTTATCCACCCATTCGTAGAGACGCTTGGTGCCGAGCAGGAAACCACAGATAATCTTGCCGGGATGCAGGCTTTTGCGGCTGCCGTTGACTACTCCCGCTTCGACCAGATCGATGACGCCGTCGGAAATCAGCTCGGAATGTACCCCGAGATCCTTCTTTTCGAACAGAAACTTCAGCACCGCATTCGGGATGTCTCCGATCCCCAGCTGCATGGTTGCGCCGTCGGGGATCAGTTCGGCGATATGTGCCGCGATCCCTTCGACCACTTCCTGATCGGCATTATCGCCCATCGGCATTTCGAACAGCGGGGTATCGCTCGGTACGATGTAATCCATCTTGTCGATATGCATGGCGGTATCGCCGAGCGTGCGCGGCATCTGCTCGTTGACCATGGCAACCACGATTCTGGAGACCTCGGCCGCCGAAATGGTGAGCCCCGATTCTGCCCCCATCGAACAGAAACCGTCTTGGTCCGGTGGCGAGATGTGGATCAGTGCGACATCGACCGGCAGGTGACCATTTTTGAACAGCAGAGGAAATTCAGAGAGCATCACGGGAGTGAAATCGGCTTTGCCCAGATTGATCGCCTTGCGCACGTTGGCACTGATAAACATCGAATTGATGCGCAGATGGCCTTCCATTTCCGGCGCCACATAGTCCGCCGGGCAGATGGTCAGCGGATGACAGACTTCAACATCCTGCAGCTCCGGCGCACGTTTGACCAGGGCATCGAGCAGCGGCAGCGGGACCGAGGCATTGCCGGTCAGAAACACCCGGTCACCCGATTTGATCACTTTGACCGCCTCATCAGCGGTAACGATCCGTGACCGGCAGGCTTCCTGCCAGTTGGGCTTGGCTTCACTTATTCCTAACAGCATCGTTTCCATCCTTTAATTTTCAAGCTGAATACGGATTCTGCCGTCGACGGCGAACGCTTTATCGGCAAACGCCATGATCGGATTCAGATCCATCTCGGCAATCATCGGCAGATCGCCGAGCAGTTGTGAAATCCGCTGAATCAGTTCGATGACGGCCTGCTTGTCGATTCCGGCTTCACCCCGGACACCGTCGAGCAGGGCTGCGGTCTTGATGCCGGCGAGCATCTCTTCGGCTTCGAGGCGGGTCACCGGAGCGACCTTGAAGACCACATCTTTGAGCACTTCGACGTAGATCCCGCCGAGGCCGAACATCAGCAGACCCAGTTCCCGCTCGGCGCTGGCACCGATAATCAACTCACGGCCACCGGGCAGGAACTTCTGCACCAGAAAGCCGAGTTTGCCGTATTCGCCGAGCCGAGTCTGCATCTCCTCAACCGTAGCGCGCACTGCGGCGGCATCCTTGAGGTTGATGGCGACGCCGCCCCTGTCGCTTTTATGATCGATTTCGGCGCAGTCGACTTTGACCACGACCGGATAGCTGATTTCGGTTGCGGCAGCGACCGCCTGCTCGGTAGTTTCCACCACCCGCCAGGGAGCGACCGGAATCCCGTAGGCTTCAAAAATCCGGTAGACTTCGAAGGCGGAGAGGACTTCACGACCGGCTTGCCGGGCCTGTTCGATTATGGTTTTTGCGGTGGTCGGGTCGGCTCCGCTGAAGGTTTGCGGCGAACCGATGTCCCGTTGCTGAATCCGCCCGTATTGCACCAGGGCACCGAGGGCACGGGCCGCATCACCGGGGTTGGCGTAGTAGGGCACCTCACCCGCTTTGAGGATCGCCATGGTTTTCTGGTAACGCTCCAGTTTCAGGTTGGTCATGAAGTTACACACCAGCGGCTTGCGGCGCTGACGACTGATGGCGACGATCTCGCGGGCGACTTCATCGGTATCGGTGAAAGGAGCGGTGACAAAGTTGATGTAGATGCAGTCGATCTGCTCATCATCCAGCAGCACGTCGAGGGCGGCCCGGAATTGCGGTCCACCGGCGGTTGCGACGACGTCAATCGGATTTTCCAGTGCCGCTTCGGGGTATTGGGTTTCGCGCAGGCGGGCAATCGAGGGTTCACCGAGTTTCGGCACTTCAATGCCGAAATCGACCAGCACATCGGTGGCGATAACCGCCGGGCCGCCGGTATTGGTGATGATGCCGACCCGGTTGCCGGTCGGGATCGGCTGGCTGGAGAAGGCCATCGCCGCGCGAACCATCTCGCCTTCGTCGTGGAAGGGGAGCACACCGATTTTTTCGAAAATCAGTTCGGTGGCGATATCGACCCCGGCCAGCGAGCCGGTATGTGAAGAGGCGGCTTTGGCACCTTCTTCAGTACGCCCGGCTTTCATCGCCAATACCGGTTTTTTCGCTGTGACCTTGCGGGTTATCTCAAGGAATTCACGCGGTTTGTCGCCTTCGGTGTAGAGAATGATCGCCTTGGTTCCCTCATCCTCGCCGTAATACTCGATAATCTCCGGGATCGACACGTCGCAGGCATTGCCGTTGCTGGCGTAAAGCCGCTGTCCGATATCCAGATCATCCAGCACCTGCATGATCAGTGCACCGACGCCGCCGCTTAAGGCGACGACGGAAATGCTGCCCGGCTTGGGGAAGGTAAAGGTGAAGTTGCAGTAAGCATTCAGTTCCGGGTCGGAATTGATGATTCCCTGGCAATTGGGGCCGAACAGGCGGATGCCGTATTTGCGGGCGTTGGCGAGAAATTCCTTTTGCAGTCTGGCCCCTTCCTCACCCATCTCGCTGAACCCGGCTGAGTTGATGATGACCGCCTTGACCCCCTTCTGGCCGCATTCCTCGATCGCCTGGGGGACGAACTTGCTGGGGATGATGATGTGCGCCAGGTCGACCTCACCGGGGATCGCTGAGATGCTCGGGTAGGATTTGAGTCCACAGACCTCGGCGGCCTTGGCGTTGACCGGGTAGATCGCCCCTTTGTAACCGTAGGTCTGGAGATTGCGGATAATGACGTTGCCGATGGAGAGCTCCTTGGTCGAAGCACCGATCAGGGCAACCGCTTTAGGCTTGAATAAGGCGTCGAGCATCTTATTTTCTCTCCTCCAGCTGTTCAATAAAAGCTTCAACATTGGTCATGGTCTGTTCGTCGGAAACACAGCGTAAATCGTTGAGATCACCGGAAATCACCAGGCTCGGAATCCCGGTCTGCTGTTCCAGTCGCTGCGGCATGCCGTAACGGCTGTTGGAATTGCAGGGGCAGGTTTTGGCGTCGTGGTAGATGATGCCGTCGATCTTGAATTTCTCCAGCATCCGTTTGATGTACTCCTCTTTGTAACTGTCGGAGCGGACGATAAACAGCCCGAGATAAGCTTTGGCCATGCTGCGGATCGGCTCGTCGGCATCAAAGTCGGGAAAGACCCAGCTGCTGCAGTAGGTGGAAACCAGAACGCTGGTCTTCAGTCCGGCAAACATCTCGGAGTGCTGGCGCAGCCGTCCCCAGACCGGCATCCCTTCCCAGTAGATACGATGTTTTTCGTCGTCGACCGCGCCGACCCCGTCACGAATCCGCTGTTGCAGTTCATCGAGCAGCTGTCGATAGTAATCGACCGCCTGCTGAGTTCCACGCAACACCACGGCCGGTCCCATATGGATCGTCCCGTCGAAGAAGCTGATCGGGGCCGGGACGGCGGTGGCGGTCTCCAGAACCTGACGCCAGAGCTCGGTACATTCGCGGGAGAGGGCAACCGTTTTACGCAGTTGCTCAGGGTCCAGCGGCTGCCCGGAGATTTCTTCAAGGGTCGGGATCAGGGCTTCGATCTGCTGGGTTACATCGTTGATCAGGATATCGCTGACAGCGGTAAAGTTTTTCGGCGAGGTGATGCCGATGCAGGGAACCTGCAGCTCTTTTGCGTACCAGGAGAACCAGTCCTGCACGTCGCGGCACTGGTTGGTGTTGTAAACCAGCACGTCGGGACGGGGCGGACCCTCAATCCCCGGGTAAGCCTTCGCTAAAGGCGAACAGCCCTTCAGGTAGGCACCGATGTCGGCGGTCAGATAAGAGCAGATATCGGGGGAGTAGCCGATGGCGTTGGCTTCGGGGATCAGTTCGGTGGCCATCCGTGTGGCGCCGAGCATGGCGGCGTGGTTCTCTGGAAAGTGGACGGCAAA
>JAADGW010000272.1:2747-4983 GCA_013152145.1 Deltaproteobacteria bacterium | reverse complement strand
GAGGATTCGATCGCCATCAGACGGCGGATATCGTCGAGCGTCGACAGGCCGCCGGAGGCAATCACCGGGATACTGATCGCTTCGGCAAGGAGCTTGGTCGCTTCGATGTTCGGCCCCTGCATCATGCCGTCGCGGGCGATGTCGGTGTAGATGATCGCCTCGACACCGAAACCTGCCATTTCCTTCGCCATTTCGGTGGCTTGTTTTTCGGTAACATCGGCCCAGCCGCGCACCGCCACCAAACCGTCTTTAGCGTCGATACCGACGACGATCCGGCCGGGAAACGTCTTGCAGGCTTCCTTGACCAGAGCCGGATTTTCTTTGGCCACGGTGCCGAGAATCACCCGGTCGATGCCGAGGGCAAGATAAGCCTCGATGGTCTGCATATCACGAATACCGCCACCCAGCTCCGAGGGGATGTCGATCGCCGCGACGATCGCTTCAATCGCCGCCCGGTTCTTCGGCACCCCGGCAAAAGCCCCGTCGAGATCGACGATATGCAGCAGCTCACCGCCCTGCTCCTGCCAGATACGGGCCTGCTCACCCGGGTTGTCATTGTAGACGGTATCTTTATCCATCAGCCCCTGCTCCAGACGGACACAGCGACCTTCTTTCAGGTCGATAGCGGGTAAGATAATCATTTAAAGCTCTCCGAAATTCTTGAAAATCTGCAGACCGACAGTCTGGCTTTTCTCCGGGTGAAACTGGGTGGCCATGAGGTTGTCACGCCGGAGCGAGGCACAGAACTCGACATCACCGTAACCACAGCTGGCCGCGACCTCGGCCGGATTCTCCGCCGCGCAGTAGTAAGAGTGAACAAAATAGACGAAACTGCCGTCCTCGACCCCGGCAAACAACGGTGACTGCTGCTTCAGGCTGATATTGTTCCAGCCCATGTGCGGAACCTTGAGCCGCTCGCCGTGCTCTTCCATCCCGGAAGGGAAACGCACCACCCGGCCACGGATCAGTCCCAGCCCCTGGTGACGCCCGAACTCTTCGCTTTCATCAAACAGCATCTGCATCCCGACGCAGATGCCGAGCAACGGCTTGCCCGCCTCGACATGGGCCAGCAGCGGCGCGACAAAACCGCCTTCGCGCAGATTGTTGATACAGTCACGAAACGCGCCAACGCCCGGCAGTACAACCTTATCGGCCGTTTTGATATCGTTCGGGTCGCTGCTGACCCGCACCGCAAAGCCCAACGTTTCGAAGGCCTTTTCGACACTGCGCAGATTGCCCATTTCGTAATCAATGATGTTGATCATAAAACTATTCCAGCTTCCCCTTGGTCGACATCACCCCGACAATCCGCGGGTCGATGCCGGTCGCCTGATCGAGCGCGCGGCCGAAAGCCTTGAAAATCCCTTCGATGATGTGGTGCAGATTATCACCATAGGCCAGATTGACATGGATATTCGCCCCGGAGTGATTGCAGAAAGCGACGAAGAATTCTTCAACCAGTTCGGTATCGAACTCACCGACCTTGGCTTTCGGCAGATCGACGTTGAAGACCAGAAACGGCCGACCGGAGAAATCGATCACCACTGACGCCAGTGCCTCGTGCATCGGCATGGTTTCGCGACCGAAACGGCGCACCCCGGCCTTGTCGCCGAGCGCCTTTTTAAAGGCCTCGCCGAGCACGATGCCGAGATCTTCCACCGTGTGATGGGCATCGATTTCGATATCGCCGGTCGCCTTGACCGTCAGATCGAAGAAGCCGTGCCGGGCCAGCGCCGAAAGCATGTGGTTGAAAAAAGGCACCGGGCTTTCGATGTGGTGTTGCCCGGAACCGTCCAGGTTCAACTCGATGCTGATGCTGGTTTCTTTGGTTTTGCGATCGATTTTTGCAATACGTGACATGCGCATCTCCCGGAGATTATTTCTTCAAGCGGATCGATACCGACTTCGCGTGCGCTTCCAGCCCTTCCAGTTCGGCAATCTGGACGATCTCTTTGCCGAGCCGCTGCAGGCCGCTTTCGGTCAAGGAAATGATGCTCGACTTTTTGACAAAATCATCCAGCGACAGCGGCGAAAAGAACCGCGCGGTCCCACCGGTCGGCAACGTATGGTTCGGTCCGGCCAGATAATCTCCGGCCGCTTCCGGGGTGTGATGGCCCATGAAAATTGCCCCGGCGTGGCGGATCTGCGGCAGGATGGCAAAGGGGTTGTCGACCGCCAGCTCCAGATGTTCCGGAGCGATGCGGTTGGAAAAAGCAATCGCCTCATCCAGATCCTG
>JAADGW010000272.1:0-2620 GCA_013152145.1 Deltaproteobacteria bacterium | reverse complement strand
TCGTGCTCGGCCTGGGAGAGCAGATCGGCGGCGATATGGGCGGCATTGCCGCTGCCGTCGTTGATCACCAGAATCTCACTGGGACCGGCGATCATATCGATATCGACCTGACCGAACACCAGCCGCTTGGCCGTGGCGACGTAAATATTACCCGGCCCGGTGATTTTGTCGACCCGCGGGACGCTCTCGGTGCCGTAAGCCAACGCGGCCACCGCCTGAGCCCCGCCGAGCTTGAAAATCCGGTCGACCCCGGCGATTCTGGCGGCCGCCAGAACATATGGGTTGACCTCGCCACCCGGCATCGGCACGACCATGATCACCTCTTCGACCCCGGCCACCTTGGCCGGTATCGCGTTCATCAACACCGAAGAGGGATAGGTCGCCTTGCCGCCCGGCACATAGATGCCGACCCGGTCGAGAGGACGGACCAGCTGCCCGACCAGCACATCGCTTTCATCCGTCGACAGCCAGGTTTCCTGCTTCTGTTTGGCGTGATAATCAGCAATCCGCTCGGCGGCCAGTTGTAACGCCGCCAGCGACTCGGCACTGACCTCGGCCAGCGCCGCATCGATTTCCGCGGTGGTGACTTCGATCGATTCGGCATCCAGCTCCAGACGATCGAACCTGGCGGTCAGCTCAAACAGGGCAGCGTCCCCCCGCTGTCGGACAGCAGCGATAATCGACTTGACGGTTTCCTCGATCTCGTCGGGCACTGCTTCTGCCCGCTGCTCGATACGGCGGAAGGCGGCCTCGAAACCGGAGTCGGAAAATTTCAACATGCGCATCATTGGTTATTCCTCCGCGACCCCCTAGAGGGAGATCTTCACCTCATCACCGATCAGCGGCTCCAATTCCTCGATAATCCGACTGATCCGCTGATGTTTGGTTTTCAGGCTGGCCCGGTTGACGATCAGTCGGCTGGTGATTTCGGCGATGGTTTCCACCTCGACCATGCCGTTGGCCTTGAGCGTTCCGCCGGTCGAAACCAGATCGACAATCCGTTCGGACAACCCGACCAGCGGCGCCAGCTCGATGGAGCCGTAAAGCTTGATCAGCTCCACCTGGACCCCCTTGGCGGCAAAATAACGTTCGGTCACGTTGGGATACTTGGTGGCAACGCGGATATTCGACCAGTTGAGGGGATCATCCTCCTCCTGCAGCTCTTTCGGCTCGGCAACCACCAGCCGGCAATAACCGAACTTCAGATCGAGCGGCTCGTAGAGGTCCTTGCCCTGCTCAAGCAGGGTGTCTTTACCGACCACGCCGATGTCGGCGCACCCGTATTCGACATAGGTCGGCACATCGGTCGCCCGTACCGCCATAAAACGATACTTCTGCCGCGGGTTTTCGAACACCAGCTTGCGGCTGCCTTTTTCATCCATCTCCGCACAGCTGATGCCGATCTTGCCGAACAGCGCCATCGAGTCCTGCATGATCCTGCCTTTAGGCAGGGCGAAGGTAATCCAGTCGCTCATCCGTCACTCCTGTTCACGCCAGATGCGGGCACCGAGCGCAGCCAGTTTTTTTTCAATTTTTTCGTAGCCTCGATCGAGATGGTAGATCCGCGCCACTTCAGTGGTATTTTCCGCCGCCAGACCGGCGAGGATCAGCGAGGCGCTGGCACGCAGATCGGTGGCCATCACCGGCGCACCGGTCAATTGTTCGGTCCCACGAATAATCGCACTGTGACCGTCAATCTGGATCTCGGCACCCCCCATCCGTTGCAATTCACAGACATGCATGAAACGGTTTTCGAAGACCGTTTCGGCAATCCGGCTGGTGCCGTCCGCCTTGGCCATCAAGGCCATGAACTGGGCCTGCATGTCGGTCGGAAAGCCGGGAAAGACGCTGGTGCGGATATCGACCGGGCGCGGGCGTTGCGGTCCGATCACCCGCAGACCATCCGCTTCTGCTTCGATCCGGGCGCCAGCTTCAATCATTTTACCGATCAGCGCTTCCTGATGCTCGCGCACTGCGCCGCGGACCAACACATTGCCGCCGGTAACTGCAGCGGCGATCATGAAGGTTCCGGCTTCAATCCGATCGGGGATGACACTGCAAGCAAGCGGCTGCAACTGCTCGACCCCCTGAATGCGGATGATCGCGGTACCGGCGCCTTCGATCTTTGCCCCCATGCTGCTCAGCGCCTCGGCCAGCTGGACGATCTCCGGCTCACGGGCGGCATTTTCCAGCACGGTCTCACCTTCGGCCAGGCTGGCCGCCATCAGCAGGTTTTCGGTCCCGCCAACAGTCGGCAGGTCAAAGTTGATTTTCGCGCCGCGCAACCGTTCGGCGGTAGCTTCGACGTAACCGTGATCAAGAGTGATATTCGCGCCGAGCGCCGCCAATCCTTTCAGGTGCTCGGTCGGGCACCGATAGCGCAGCCGCCGGGCAGACTGACCCGGGCATGACCGCAGCGGGCCAGCAGCGGGCCGAGGACCAGCACCGAGGCACGCATTGTCTTGACCAGATCGTAAGAGGCTTCGATGCTCTGGATCTGCCGCGCATCGACACGGATACAATCGGCTTCTTGAGAGGCCTCGGCACCCAGTTCGCGTAGCAGTTTGACCGCTGTGTTGATATCGCGCAGTTCGGGGATGTTGCAGATTTCACTCTCCCC
>JAADGW010000014.1 GCA_013152145.1 Deltaproteobacteria bacterium | reverse complement strand
GAGAGTTTTCAGCTGGTTGTGACGAGTTCCGTCTATCAATGGCTCAATGACCTGCCGAATGCGTTTGCTGAAATTGCGCGGGTTCTGCAGCCGAACGGGCTGCTCGCGTTGGCCCTGTTCGGTGAGAAAACGCTCTATGAATTACGGACCTCCCATCAGCTTGCGCTGACTGGTGAAAGCTCACATGTGCAGAGCTTCCCCGCGCTGGAAACCGTATCCGCAGCGTTGGGTGACGGTTATCAGATTTTGACCTTGCACTCGGAGTTCGAGGTTGAATGGCACACCGATGTTCCCGCGCTGTTGCGCAGTTTAAAAAAAATTGGTGCCCAGAATGCCAGCCGGAAGAGACCCCGGGGACTGGCATCGCGTCAGGTTATGCAGGCGATGATTTCTCATTATAATAAGGTCTATGCCTCAGATCTTGGCATCCCGGCTACTTATGAAGTTGTCTATCTCCTGGCGCGGCATTGTTAGTTCTTTATTTGGCTATTGATTCTTTTGCCGCTCGGGCTATACTGATCCTCAATCTTAGATTGCTTGGAAAGGAGGCCTCCAGATGCCTGTTGTAACTGTACGTACCGTTGGTGGAATCAGTGAAGAGAAGAAAGAGGAGTTGATGGAGCGGATCACCGTGGCAATGAAGGAAGTCCTCGGTAAAAATCCTGAAGCGACTCATGTTATTATTGAAGAAATTCCGGCAGAAAACTGGGGAATTCGCGGCAAAACGGTCGCGGCAATTCGCGCCGGTAAATAAAAAAGATCCTGAATTCCAGACCAAAAGGAAGGCCGCCTGTTACAGCAAGCCGTTTACCTTTCGAATTGGTTTTTCTTGACAGTCCCTCTCAACCCCTTAGCCTTAGCGGCTAGGGGGTTTTTCTTATGTCTGTTTCTAGAAACAGAGAGGCTCTGCTGCGCATCCCGCTGGAGGTTGCTGGCATCCAGGTAAATTTCTGCAAGAACCCTGGTTGCCCGAACTTCGGTGTGCCCGCCAGCGCCGAGAAGCAGCCAAGGGGGCCTGGTGTCAGAGCGCGCGGCCGGGACAGCTATCGTGTGGCAAGCGGCACTTACGGGCAAAACCGCATCACGGAATCAGGGAACATAATACCTATTTAAATCTGCCAAGATTGACAGGGAATGAGTATTATGTCCCCTGATTTCTAGTAACAGTCAGAAAGGATTTTAGGCTTGACGGCCCCGACTTTTTGTATAGTATATGCGTATACACTTAATTAAAAGGAGATGGCTATGTCTGAGACGGACAAAGCGGCGCGAGTGTTTAAGGTGCTCTCCGTGGTCACGCGGGTGCGAATGATAGAGCTGCTCAAGCACCGTTCCTTGTGCGTGAACGCCTTGGCTCGGGCGCTGAGTATCACTCCGGCCGCCGTGTCACAGCACCTGCGGGTGTTACGGGATGCGGAAATCGTGACGGCCGAGAAACGGGGCTATTTCGTGCATTACCGAGTCAACGAGGCGACATTGGCCGAATGGAAAAAACTGGCCGATAACCTGTTGGCCCCGAAGAGGAAGTAGAACTCTCTTTTTTTGCTGCGTAGAAAAGTATCTACGCAGTAACTAAAACAAAAGGAGTGTAACCCATGTGTGACGAGAAGAAATGCTGGGGAAAGCCAGACCAGTTGAAGAGCACGCCGCAAGAGTGCACCACCGAGCAGGCCAACATGTGTCATGGCGATGCAAAGGTGCACCCGTGCGTTCCAACAGAGGGATGCCATGACCCGGCGCAATTGAAGGATATCCCGGAAGCCTGTTCCCCCGGGCAGGTTCGGGAATGTCATGGCGACGCCAAGGAGCATCCATGCGCGTAGAACGGGAAAACCTGCATAGACTTTTCGTCTCTTTTCTTAGGCTCGGCCTCACGGCCTTTGGCGGGCCTGCCATGGTAGCCTACATCCGGGACCTTGCCGTAAAGAAAAACGAGTGGATCTCGGAAGAATCATTCCGCCACGGTGTTGCCGTGTGCCAGTCCATACCCGGGGCAACGGCCATGCAGGTTGCTGCTTACGTGGGGCTACGTGTGGGTGGGCCACTCGGGGCTCTGGCCACCTACGTGGGCTTCGGCCTGCCCGCTTTCCTGCTGATGGTTGCGATGGCGGCCTTTTACGGCAGGGCTCACGACCTTGCTACGGTTGTTTCGGCATTCAAGGGTTTGCAGGTGATCGTGGTCGCCCTGGTGGCGAACGCTACCCTGGGTTTTGGACGCACCTCCATAAGAAAATGGCAGGACGGGTTGCTGGCCCTCGGGGCCGCAGCGTTTCTTGTCGCACGCGGTAGCCCGATAATAGCAATCGCCGTTTCGGCCGTCCTGGGGTTGATTCTTTACAAGGAGCCGGAACCACGACGAGAGAAAAAAGTCGCAGCCGATCATGTGGCCCTGCTGAAAAACCTGGGGGCGCCGCTGTTCCTGGTCTTGGCCTTGATGGCCGGCCTGCTCGCCCTTTATTTCGTGGATCGGAAGCTTTTTGACCTGTCCGCCCTGATGCTGAAGGTCGATCTTTTTGCCTTCGGCGGCGGGTACGCCTCGGTACCACTCATGCTCCACGAAGTAGTGGGTGCGAGGCACTGGATGGACAGCAAGACATTCATGGACGGCATCGCCCTGGGGCAGGTAACTCCCGGTCCCATTGTCATCACGGCCACCTTCGTGGGCTATCTCATTGCGGGGCTGCCCGGTGCTTTCGTGGGAACCGTGAGCATATTCGCCCCTTCACTGGTCATCCTTACGGCGGTGGTTCCGTACTTCGACCACTTGCAGGGCAATCCCCTCTTTCAACGGGGTCTTCGCGGGGCGTTGGTCTCTTTCGTTGGGCTTCTCCTGGCCGTGACCATACAATTTTCCCTGGCCCTCCACTGGGGCGTTGGCCAGATCCTCGTAGCGACTATCGCATTTCTGGCGCTCCGGTTAAAGGTTAACATCCTCTGGGTTGTCCTGACCGGGGCAGGTGTGTCGGCGCTCATTCTGTGAAGGTGGCATGGTGACGGTGATTAAAGATGAGCAACTCATGTTGCGGGTAGCTGAAGGTAACCTTGACGCCTTCAACGAGCTCGTACGCCGTCATCAACGTACCGCCTGGAGGATTGCCCATCGATTCCTTGGTGATCCTGCGGAGGCCGAGGATGTTGCCCAAGAGGCATTTCTCAGGATATTGGCTGCCGCCCCCCGGTACAAGCCCAGCGCGGCTTTTTCAACGTATTTGTATCGTGTTGTTGCCAGGCTCTGTATCGACAATACCAGAAAAAAGCGCCCTGTCTTCACCAACACTCTTCCTGAAACGGTTGACTCCTCTCCTGATCCCGCAACGGCCCTTGTCCAAAAAGATCGGGATGCGCTGATCCGCAAGGCCCTTGACGCCCTGCCATCCAGGCAACGGATGGTCGTCATCCTGAAATACTACGAAGGATTGAGATACGGCGAGATCGCCCGGGCGATGGGAACGACGGTCAAGGCCGTGGAGAGACTGCTCGGCCGTGCCAGGAAGACACTCCAATCCAGTTTGTCACGTATAAGAAAATAGAAAACAGCGGGGGTTTTCCATTCCTCGCCCGTTTAACAAGATAAAAGGAGCGTCCCATGAGGTGCAGAAAAATAATTTCTTATCTTAATGCCTACGTGGATGGCGAGCTTCCTGAGAGGCAGCGTCCTATCGTGGAAGCCCACCTTGCGACCTGCGAGTCTTGCCGAGGGCGGCTCGAGGAGATCCGGGGAATAGATGAATTGTTCCAGGCTACCCTCCCTGTTCCTCCTGTGCCGGATGGGCTTGCCACGCGGATCATGGCCGAAGCTCGAAGAAGACAGCCGATGGGAATTCCCGAGAGGCGTTCACTGTTGCCGGTCTGGAACCCCTTACAGTGGATTGCCGAGCTTTCAGCGCCCATGAGGCTTGCTACGTGCGCCACCGTGCTACTGGCCCTTGTTGCAGGACTGTCCCTCGATGGAAGAGATGTGACCAGACGGAACGTGCTTATCGAACAGGGAAAAGATCTCTACGGCCTTGAATGGTTTGCGCCTGTTCCGCCCGGTTCTATCGGCTCAATCTATATCGCCATGGCCGATCAACTGTACGAAAAAGGAAGTGGACAATGAAGAAAAACCTCAAGATTCTGGCCATCATCTTTTCGGTGGTATTGAATATCGTTTTCACCGGGTCCTATTTCTACCACGGTTCAGGCCTGCTACCCCTGGTGGGCCGCCAAGCGAATCACGATCATCCCCTCTACGAGGAATTGGACCTCGGCCGCGACCAACTCGACAGGTTCGAGCCTCTCCGCGACAGCTTCCACGCTTTTGTCAACGAGCAGGGGCGGAAAATCAAGGCCAAGCAACTTGAACTTGTCGGCCTCCTGGCCAAGGAGAAACCAGACCGCCGGGCGATTGACGCAAAACAGGAAGAAATCCAGGTCCTGCAGCGGCAGATGCAGGCCAAGGTGATTGACCACCTCCTTGAAGAGAGCAGGATTTTCACACCAGAACAACGACAGAAGTTCTTCGCACTCATCAAGGGACGAATCGAGAAGAGTGATGGCCCTCGTCCTCGGTGGATGCCGCGGACGCAGGTAAGCCCTTCAAAAGGGAAACGCCCGTGAGGAAGATGTTCCATTTTCACATACCTGTTCGTTCCTTCTTGGCGCTCTCAATTGGCCTGATTCTTTTTAGCGGCTGCGCTCTAACGAATTCGAGGCATTTACTGGAAGAGATTCCGGTTTCTCCCTCCTCTGCTTATGTGCCGCGCTCACCCCTGCCCGAGCGGATGCCCACCGGCAACGAACAGCTTTCCTCGATTGACGGTCATGTTCTCAGCCTGGCGCAGTGTATCAAGATCGCCCTGGAGCGGAACCCGGAGACGCGCAGGTCGTGGCAGCGTAGCCGCTCGGCCGCCGCCGGAGTGGGACAGGCCCGGTCGGCTTACCTTCCGTCTGCCGATTTTACGGCCGGGGCAAATCGTGGCGACCCTGTTGCCCTTGACAGCCAGCAGGACGCCGGTCCTCTCAATACCTACGATGCCGGGTTCGGTGTCCGCTATCTCCTGTTCGACGGCGGGGCGCGATCCGCCGGGCTGAAAGGTGCCGAGGCGGAGCTGCTTGACGTAAATTTTCAACACAACGCAACGCTCCAGGACGTGGCTCTGATGGTGGAAGAAGCATATTACCAGCTACTGTCAGCCAAAGAACTTGAGCGGGTGGCAGAACAGACGGTCCGGCAAACGCAGTACCACGTAGACGTTGCCCGGGCGCGGCACGAAAACGGCATTGTTGCCAAGTCTGACGTGCTCAAGGCCGAGACGGAGAAGGCCGATGCGGATCTCCAACTTGTCCGGGCGCGCAGCCAGGTGCGGATCGCCCGCGGCCAACTGGCCAACGCCATGGGGCTAAAACCTTCCGAATCGTTCGAGCTGACGGAATTACCCCGGAATTCTCACCAGCAGGAATTGGCGGATGCCAAGAAACTCATGATCGACGCGGCTTCGCGTCGCCCGGAGCTTCGGGCCGCCCTTGCCAGGGTTGAATCAAACCGGGCGAAAGTGAAGGCAGCGGACGCCCGTTACTGGCCCAAGATGACGCTCAACGCCGATTACGGCTGGCGAGACCGCACGTTCGTCCCTGATCGTGATGAGTGGTTCCTTGGGGTTGGTATATCCCTGCCGCTTTTTGACGGCTTCAACCGGGAGTACTCCATCCGCCGCGCCAAATCGGACCTGGCCGAGACGGCAGCCGAGTATGACAAGCTGCTGCGCGGCGTTGAGCTGGAGGTGTGGACCGCCTATTCACGGCTGATAGAGGCCGGGCAGGCGATTGAAGCGGCTCAGACCTTGGTGGCCAGCGCCGAGGAGAGCGCCCGGGTCACGGAAGGTGAATATAAGAACGGCACTGCTTCGATCATCGAAGTAACAAATACCCAGACCGCCCGCACTACGGCAAATGTTCGCCTGGTGCAGGCCCGGCTCGATTGGTACACGGCCATGGCCCGGCTTGAACGGGCCATCGGGCGAACATTGGCGCGAGAGAAAAACAGTGTCATTAACGGAGAAAACAACCATTGAAGAAACGCAAACGGAACAAGCTGTTCATCATATTGGCCGTGTTGCTTTGCGCCGCCGCTGCGGCAGTCTGGTGGACCCTTGGCCATAATAAGGATTCCAGGACTTCCGCCCCGGAAACCGCCAAGGTGATCCGCCGTGATTTTTCCTCATCGGTGCTGGCCACCGGCGCTGTCAAGCCGCAGGTCGGGGCCGAGGTCCGGGTAGGTGCCAGGATATCCGGCAAGGTGGAGCACCTGTACGTCAACATCGGTGATCATGTAAGAAAGGAACAGGTTATTGCCGAACTGGAGAAGGCGGGCCTGGAGGCGGCTGTTGCAAAAGCACAGGCCGAAGTGAAGGTAGCGGAAGCCAAGGTAGCCGATGCCGAGTCCAGGGCAAAACTGGCGAATCTGGAATATCAACGACAGCAAAATCTCATAAAAGAAGACTTTACCAGCCAGCAGGCGGTAGACAAGGCCTTGAAAGAAAAAGAGAGCTCCGGGGCCGGAGTTCATCTTGCCAGCAGGCAACTCGACGCCGCCCGGGCCGCCCTGAAGGAGGCACAGGTCAAGCTCTCCTATGCAACCATTACCGCGCCTATATCCGGTGTCATCGCCTCGGTTTCCACCCAGAAGGGCGAGACCGTGGCCGCCGGGCTCAACGCTCCGACTTTTGTCACCATCATCGATCTGAAACGACTGCAGGTGGATGCCTACGTGGACGAGGTGGACATCGGCAAGATTCCAGGCCAGGAATGTATATTTACGGTTGACGCCTTTCCTGCCCGAGAGTTCAACGGAAAAGTTGTGGCCATTTATCCCAAGGCGGTGATCCAAGAAAACGTGGTCAACTACGACGTGGTGGTCGAGATTACCGACCCCTATGACGGCTTGTTACGCCCGGAAATGACTGCGAGCGTGACCATCTCTCTTGAGAAGCGCGAACAGGTGTTAGCCGTGCCCGCCAAGGCCGTGAAGAGAGAACGCGGCAGGAATATTGTCTACATTCAGTCAGAGACAGGCCCGGAACCCCGCCGGATTACGATCGGCTGGAAGGACGGTCAGTGGATCGAGATCGCCGCGGGTCTGCAAGAGGGCCAGGTCATCCTCCTGGCAAAACCAGACGCGGGAGAGTGATAGATGTCAAGACCCTTGAGAATCGCTCGTGAAGCCCTGGCAACCATTGTTGGCAACAGACTCCGATTTTTCATGATGATTGCGGCAAGCAAGGTCGGGTTGCCCTTCGCTGTATCGGTAGTGTGTTGCAGCGCTATTGCCATCGCGTTCGGTATTTAGCCCGCCAAGAAAGCTGCATCCATCGATCCGATTGCTGCGTTGCGGTCATAGAAACTTTAAGGAGGAAATCAAATGATAGAGGTACAGGGTCTTGAAAAGACTTACTCAACCGGAAGCGTTACGACACCCGTGTTGAAAGACATCAACTTCCGCATCAACGATGGTGAATATGTGGCGATCATGGGCACCTCCGGAACGGGCAAATCCACGTTGATGAACATCCTGGGCTGCCTGGATAAACCCACAGGCGGGAGCTACCGGCTGGACGATACCGATGTAGGTTCGCTGGATGATGACACCCTTTCGCATCTGCGTAACCGCAAGGTCGGTTTTGTGTTCCAGCAGTTTCATCTGCTGGAGCGAGCGACAGCCACAAGAAACGTGATGCTGCCGCTCATCTATGTTGAGGACTATCCGGAAGACGCGAAGAAGATGGCCGAAAAGTCGCTTTCCTCCGTGGGGCTGGCGGACAGGATGGAATACAAGCCTAACGAGCTTTCCGGCGGCCAGCAACAGAGGGTCGCCATTGCCCGCGCCTTGATAACTGAACCGGAAATTATTTTGGCCGACGAACCCACGGGAAACCTCGACCACAAAAGCGGCTTGGAGGTCATGGCCATTTTTAAAAGGCTGCACCAGAAGGGACGCACAATTATTCTCGTAACCCACGAACAAGCCGTAGCAGATCACGCACAAAGGATAATCGTGCTGAAAGACGGCAAAATTGCCGAGGATCGGAGGGTTGAAAAACAGCGCGACCCGGACGTGGAACTGAGCACGCTCGCTGGCGGGGAGGACGAACAATGAGAATACAGAGGATTATCGGGCAAGGCGTTCAGGCCCTGAATACAAACAAGGTGCGCACCTTGTTTATGATGGCCGGAACCATCGTCGGCATCGCCGCCCTTACGGTCATTATGGCTATTGGCAGTGGCACCGAAAAGAAGATCATGAAACGTGTAGAGGGGTTCGGGCCGCGTGCCCTCATGCTGATTGCGGGCGGCGGCAAAGACCTGCCGCCTCCTGACTTCAATATAACGACCCTCAGGCTGGATGACGCCGACGCAGTCCGCAACCGGGTACAGGGAATTGAGGCCATTTCCCCTGTAGCCTTTAAGAGTCAGATGCCGATCAAGGTTGGTGGCACACAGACCCAAGCCACTGTTTTCGCGGTTGACTCTGACTGGCATGAAGCGTGGGACTGGTACGTCACCGAGGGTGACCCCATTGCGGCCGAGGATGTGGCGACCCTGGCCAGGGTCTGCGTCATCGGACAAACGTTGAGCCACGACCTCTTTGGCAACGAGTCCCCCATCGGCGAGTATATCCATATCCAAAACGTCCGCTTCCGGGTCAAAGGGATATTAAAACGCCGGGGAACGAGCCCGATAGGAACTGATTTTGACAACAGGGCTCTTATTCCCTTGACCACGGGGATGCGGCGTTTGTTTAATCAGGACCATATCACATATGTACGTATTAAGGTCAGAGACCTGGATCAAGTAGAATCCGTCAAAAGCCAGGTTCGGCAGCTCATTCATGAACGGCACCACATCACGCCGCCGGAAGAGGACGACTTCCGCATTGTTTCGGCAAAGGGTATTGGGGATCTAGCGCGGGGGACATCAAAAACGCTGTCCATCCTTCTCAGCGCCTTGGCGGGCCTCAGTCTCATCGTCGGAGGTGTTGTTCTGATGAACATCCTGCTTATCTCAGTTGGAGAACGGCAGAAGGAAATCGGCCTGAGACGAGCGGTCGGTGCTACCCGGAAGGACATACTATTCCAATTCTTGACCGAGTCTTTAGCTGTCACCTCTATCGGCATGCTTGTTGGCAGCGGGCTTGGCGCGGCAATCACGCTGATCTTGAAGCAAACTACTAAGGTCCCTGTTGTGCTCTCTTGGGAACCCTTCGCCCTGTCCCTGGCTTTTGCGCTGCTGGTGGGAATCTTCTTTGGAGTCCAGCCGGCGCGAAAGGCGGCATCATTGAACCCCGTTGAAACCCTGAGATGAAGCTTTCCAAGAACATTGCATTGTCTTATGAAATACTGGCCGCCCATAAATTGCGTACCCTTTTGAGTATGCTTGGCATCATCGTGGGTGTGGGCGCGGTGGTGATCATGGTGGCGGCCGGTAAGGGGGCGGAAAAACGCATACTGGACCGTATCCGGGACATGGGAACGAATCTCGTTGTCGTCAATGCCGGACAGACCCGCATCGTGGCAGGCCGGCAGCGGCAGATGGCCACGGTGACAACACTCATCCCGGACGATGCCAGGGCCATCGTAACGGATTGCCCGAGTGTCAGGCTTGCGGCTCCCGCCGCCAGTAAGAAACTTGCGGCCAGGTTCGAGTCTGAAAACGCCAATACCAACGTGGTCGGCATGACGCCGGACGGCTTTCGTATTCGCAATATTAAAATAGCCGCAGGCCGTTTTTTCGATGCCGAGGAAAGCCGGGGCCGGAGGCGGGTCGCCATCCTCGGCCCCACGGTGGTCAGAAACCTGTTCAGCGGCAATGATCCCATTGGACAGAAAATCCGTATCGGCCGGGTTCCTTTCGAAGTGATCGGGGTGACCCGACCAAAGGGAACCGACGCCAATGGCGCTGACCAGGACGACCTGATCAGCGTGCCGCTTACCACCGCCATGCGTCGCCTGTTTAATGTGACTTATATTGACAGAATATATGTGCAGGCAGTTAATGCGGATGCCCTTTACCAAGCCGAGAAAGAGATCCGTAATATCTTGCGGCAGCATCACCGGTTAAGGGAAAAACCCGATGACTTCACGATCCAGAACCAGGCTGCCCTTTTGAAAACCGAGCGGGAGACATCGCGTGAAATGACGCTTCTGGTTGGTAGCGTATCGGGCATTTCACTTCTTGTGGGCGGCATCGGCATTCTGGCGGTTATGCTGATCTCGGTGCGCGAGAGGACCGGTGAAATCGGTCTCAGGCGTGCCGTGGGGGCTCTTAAGCGGGATATCCGTAATCAATTTCTTCTGGAAGCGGCCATCCTGTCCGGAGCGGGCGGTCTCCTCGGTGTTTTACTCGGCGTTTCAGGTGCATTGACGCTCTCACGCCTGGGCTACTGGGAAACGGTCATTTCGTGGCCCTCGGCAGGGGTGGGTTTCCTTTTTTCCGCATCGCTGGGAATCGTGTTCGGCATATATCCGGCACTTCGAGCTGCTGATCTGGAACCTATTGAGGCATTGCGTGCAGAGTAGACGTTTTCGGATGCAGTGAAACCTCCTGACGGAAGGCGACCTTTTCCCCGCCGAGGACCCCGACTACGAAGACGTGGCAACTCGGTTGGGTTGGGGTATAGTCGTGAAACTGGAGAACCTGAGTTGCGATATCACCGCGTTTGATATGGCAGCGGGAATCGAACCCACGTCCATTCTCTGTTTGGGGAAAATGTGGAGAAAAACATTTCCCGCATCGGGACGTGGAGAACGCTGTGTTGAGGCATCTTAACGCATTGTAAATAAATGGTTTTCTATGTGTCAGCGCTTTTAAGACGGATTTACTGGAAGGCGGTAAGCCCTCCACCATTATGAAATCCAGAAATCCAGCATCATGCTGGTAAGTTTAAAAGGGTGAATTCAAATTACAAGTGCACCACGGGCTACAGCCCAGAACTGCTGCAACATGTGATCGTTCGGGGCATTGAGAAACGGCCCATTTTTCTTGATGACCAGCAGTGAAATCAGCAGAAATCAGCATAGGATATCAGGAACGTCTCCCTTTTGCTGGTTGACAAAAGCAACAAACGGATGGCCACAATATGACAGCTAACGCCATCGACGTTGAAGCGTCCATTGATCGAGTCAAGATTCTGCTCGCCGAAGAAAAAGATTTGTCGCCAGGAAGACTCTGCCTGTTATAATTATACTCCTCAGGTGGTGGGCCAGTGGCATTGTTACGAAAGCCAATAAACCTCATGAGATTCCAAACCAGGGCCGGTTTACATCGACAACGCTCAAATTCCGTATCCAGCGAAAGTAGGCTATGAACAAAATCATATCGATTGAGCATCTCTCCGAAAATGTCGTAAAGCTCAGCATAGAAGCTCCCCGAATAGCAAGAAAACGAAAAGCAGGTCACTTTGTTATCGTTAAAATCGGTGAAAAGGGTGAACGGATTCCACTGACCATTTCGTCTTCAGACCCTGAAAAAGGGACAATTACATTAGTCGTGCAAAGAGTGGGTGTTACCAGCCATAAAATCTCCAACCTGCATGTTGGGGACTCAGTAACCGACGTCGTTGGTCCGCTCGGATTGACGACCCATGTCGAAAAGTTTGGGACGGTATTATGTGCCGGTGGCGGGGTCGGGACGGCGCCCCTTTTACCCATTGTTGAAGCAATGCATAAAGCAGGAAATCGCGTGATTACTGTTTTAGCGGCAAGAAACAAAGAGTTGATCATACTCGAAGAGGAAATAGGTGAATTCTCCGATGAAGTCGTCATTATGACGGATGATGGTTCATATGGAAGGCAAGGCTTGGTAACGCATGGCATGGAAGAAATCATTCAACGCGAAAAGGTTGATTTTGCGGTCGTTATAGGACCTGCGATTATGATGAAATTCAGCAGCATGCTCACCAAAAAATACAATATACCAACGGTGGCCAGTTTAAATGCCATAATGGTCGATGGCACGGGTATGTGCGGTGCTTGCAGGGTTTCCGTTGGCGGAGCAACAAAATTCGTCTGTGTCGACGGCCCTGAATTTGATGCCCACGAGGTTAATTTCGACGAATTGCTAACGCGCCTGGGCGGCTTCAGGGACGAAGAGTTCAAAGCGTATCAAATCTTTCTTGAAACACTAAAAAAAGAAGTAACCTGATGGAAAACATGGTCGAACATTTAGCACGGGAACGCAGCATGGAATGGCGTGAAGCGTTGCGCAAATCGATAAAGGCGAAAGACCGTACAAGCTTGGAACGCGTCGCTATGCCGGAAGCAGATCCTGCAGAACGCGCCAAAAGCCATGTCGAGGTAAACCAGGGCTTAAGCGTGCAAATGGCCGTCGAGGAATCCCGACGCTGTCTGGATTGTCCTGATCCTACCTGTATCCAGGGATGTCCTGTGAGCATCAATATCCCTAAATTCATCAAGTACATTGAAAAGAAGGATTTTGCCGGCGCAGCGCGTTCATTGAAAGAGACAAACGCCTTGCCCGCTGTCTGCGGACGTGTTTGCCCGCAGGAGATACAATGCGAGGCCAGTTGCTTCTATACATTAAAGCTTAAGGCTCCCCCTGTTGCGATTGGTCATCTGGAACGTTTTGCCGCAGATTGGGAGCGCAAGTCAGGCAAGATGTTTATCCCTGAAGTGGCTCCTGCAAATGGCATTAAGGTCGCGGTTGTCGGTTCTGGCCCGTCCGGTTTAGCCGTGGCCGGAGATTTGGTCAGGCTGGGCTATGCCATAACGGTTTTCGAGGCCTTGCATGAACCCGGCGGAGTCTTGAAATACGGCATTCCTGAGTTTCGTCTGCCCAATGAAATTGTGGACGTAGAAATCAACAATCTCAAAAAGATGGGGGTGGAGTTTCTCACTAATTTTGTGGTTGGAAAAACAGCGACCATCCAGGAGCTTAAAGCGGAAGGATACCAGGCCTTTTTTGCCGGAAGTGGCGCAGGGTTGCCGAATTTCATGCATATTCCTGGCGAAAATGCCAACGGTATTATGTCTTCCAACGAATATCTGACCAGGGTTAATCTGATGAATGCTGCCCATGATGATTATGATACGCCTGTGTTATTGGGCAAAAATGTAGCGGTTATCGGCGGCGGCAATACGGCCATGGATTCTGTCCGTACCGCCAAACGATTAGGTGCTGAACGCGCAATGATTATTTACAGACGTACCTTGGCAGAGATGCCGGCACGGAACGAAGAAATTAAACATGCCCAGGAAGAAGGTATAGAGTTTTTAAATTTGAACAACCCGGTTGAATACTTCGCAGATAAAAACGGGCGCGTCAATCGGATCAGGCTGCAAAAGATGGAACTCGGCGAACCGGACGCTTCCGGTCGTAAAAAGCCGATTCCCATTGAAGGCTCGGAATATGAGCTGGAAGCCGATTTGGTGATCGTCAGCGTCGGCGTTTCGCCTAACCCGCTCATCCCACAGAGTATCCCGGGACTGAAAGTCAGCCGATGGGGAACCATTGTGGTGGATGAAAAGGAAATGCAGTCGAGCGTTCCTGAGCTTTTTGCCGGAGGCGATATCGTCCGTGGCGGCGCAACAGTCATTTTAGCCATGGGCGATGGTCGACATGCCGCCGCCGGTATCGATCGTTATCTGCAAAAGAAGAATCGCTCTGCTTCTTAGGGAGTCGTGGGAGTAAAGAGAAAACCATTTTCTCTTAGATGGTGGCGAATCCTCGTTGGTCACAGGAGAATCAATCGATTTAAACATTATAGAAGCAAGGGGATTTATGGATTTAACAACTAAATACTTAGGGCTTACCCTGAAGAATCCAATTGTCGTTGGGAGTTGTGGTCTGACCTCAAGCGTAAGCGAAATCAAAAAATTAGAAAAGCAGGGTGCTGCCGCTGTCGTTTTGAAATCCATTTTTGAAGAGGAAATCCTCATGGATGTTGAAAACCAGCTGCGCGAGGCCAGAGAAAATGGTTTTATCTACGATAAATATTCCGAGACCCTGGATTATATTGATGTGCACGTTAAGGAAGATCATTTAGACGAATACATTCAACTGATCAAGGCCGCTAAAAAAGAAGTGCTTATCCCGATTATCGCCAGTATTAACTGCGTCTCCTCATCGGTGTGGACTCACTTTGCCAGTCACATTGAAGAAGCCGGGGCCGACGGCCTGGAACTAAACATCAGCCTCAACCCATCGGACCTGGTAACTCGCGATTTTGAACAGAGCATCAAAGTCATCATCCACAAAGTGCTGGCGCAGGTCACTGTGCCTGTGACGATAAAGCTCAACAACAGTTTTACACATATGGCAAAAACCATTCTGGACTTGTCCCAAACAGGCATTAGCGGGCTGGTGTTGTTTAACCGTGCCTATATGCCTGATATCGATATCAATACAATGGAAGCCGTGCAGGGTAAAAGTTTCAGCTCTCCGAACGATTTTGTTGAATCTATGCGCTGGATTGCGCTGCTCTCCGACAAAGTGAATTGTAGCTTGGCTGCCGCTAAGGGAATTCACACGCATGAGGCCATTATAAAGCAAATTCTAGCGGGTGCCGATGCTGTTCAAATCGTCTCTGTTTTGTACGAGAACGGGATTGAATCTATCAATGGGCTACTAAGCGGTCTTGAAAAGTGGATGCAGGAAAAAGGGTTCTCTTCTTTAGAGAAATTCAAAGGCAAGGCAAGTAGTAAAAATGTGGGCAATCCTGCCGTGTTTGAGCGTATTCAGTTTATGAAGTATTTTTCGGGAATCCATTAAAATCGGCGTTTGTGCTTGTTCCGCCGGTATCGAATTTATCCTCAGACGCAGTAGACTTTTTCATCCTCCAGAAGACCAATGTGTTGGGGGACGTTCTTGACATTTAAATGCTATAATTCCCCTCATGCCAAGACATGTACGCATAGACGCCCCAGAACTGCTGCAACATGTGATCGTTCGGGGCATTGAGAAACGGCCCATTTTTCTTGATGACCAGCAGTGAAATCAGGGAGCATAATACCTATTTAAATCTGCCAAGATTGACAGGTAATGAGTATTGAGTCCCCTAATTTCGATGCTGATTTCGGTGCAAAATGACACACATTGGTTAAAGTTTGTCGCAGTCTGAAAACATACATGTTTCCTGTTATGATTTGCGACGATATGCCAACGTAGTGGGAGACTATTTATGCGAGTTGCAATGCTTGCTCCAATTGCTTGGAGAACACCGCCGCGTCATTATGGCCCATGGGAAAGGGTTGTTTCTCTGCTGACCGAAGGTTTGCTGGCCAAGGGGGTAGAGGTGACGCTCTTTGCGACGGGCGATTCCAGAACCGCAGGAACCCTTCGGTCTGTTTGCAAAACCGGTTATGAGGAAGATCGGCATGCAGACCCCAAGGTGATGGAATGCCTGCATATTTCCGAGCTATTCGAGCAGGCCGAGCAGTTTGATATCATCCATAATCACTTTGATTTTTTGCCATTAACATACAGTGGCCTAGTCGCTACTCCGGTGGTGACAACGATCCACGGTTTTTCATCCCCCCGCATTCTGCCTGTTTATGAAAAATACAACGGCCAAACCCACTATGTTGCCATCAGTGAGGCAGACCGGTCACCTAAGCTGGACTATATTGCCACGATTCATCACGGCATAGATCTCGGCGAATTCAACTTCAATGCAGCGCCTGAAAATTCTCTGCTGTTCTTTGGCCGGATCCATCCCGACAAAGGGGCGAAGGAGGCAATTGAGATAGCAATGAAGACAGGCCGAAAGCTGATAATGGCAGGTCCGATTCAGGATGAAAGTTACTATAAGCACGAGGTAGAACCCCACCTTGACACAAACGGCATCAGCTACGTGGGAAGCGTCGGCCCGGAAAAGAGAGATGAGCTTCTGCGTAATGCCCATGCCCTGTTACATCCCATCAATTTCAATGAACCATTCGGGCTGTCTGTCGTTGAGGCGATGGCCTGCGGGACTCCGGTGATTGCCTTTGACCGGGGAAGCATGCCAGAGCTTATTCGCAATGGCTTAAATGGGTATCTGGTAGGGACGGTAGACGACGCGATCGATGCGGTCAGAAAAATTAATGATATTGACCGTTTGGCTTGTCGCCGATTTGTCGAAGAAAACTTCTCCACTGAACGAATGGCGAATGACTATCTGAAGGTT
Organism: Deltaproteobacteria bacterium; assembly: GCA_013152145.1. Classification (GTDB taxonomy): domain Bacteria; phylum Desulfobacterota; class Desulfuromonadia; order Desulfuromonadales; family Geopsychrobacteraceae; genus Malonomonas. Next base: position 13,745 of record JAADGW010000014.1, on the reverse strand, counting down.
TATGAACAGATTCTAGCGTTAACCAAGCGTGAGAATCATCGCCCTTGGGGATTCTATGAAGTTCTCTCCGACACAGCGGATCACAAGGTCAAACGTATTGTGGTCCATCCCGGCAAACGACTGAGTCTGCAGCGGCATCGAAAACGGGATGAACATTGGTATGTCGTCGCAGGAGAAGCTCTGATGACCCTTGATGAAAAACAGCTGCGGCTGAACAGGGGGGATTCAATCGATATCCCGAGAGGGGCTGTTCATCGGGTCGAAAATCTGACTGAAGATGATATGACGTTTATTGAGGTTCAGAGCGGGGATTATTTCGGTGAGGACGATATCGAACGACTGGTTTCGGCAGAGTGGAGGAGAACTCTTGAAAACAGCTGTCGTTAAAAGATATGCCAAGAATCCAATTTTGACCAAAGAACAGGTTCCCTACAAGGTAGAAACGGTTCATAATGCCGGGGTGGTCAAACATCAGGGCAAGTATGTGATGCTGTTTCGCTCCCACCTGCAAAACGGTCGCTCGATTATCGGACTGGCGGAAAGTGCCGACGGCTTTTCCTTCAGCGTAAGCAAGGACCCTTTTCTGGTCCCCGCGACAGAAGGGCCGTTTGCTGAATATGAGGAGTTTGGCGTCGAGGACCTGCGCATCTGCGCCATGCAGGGGGAAGACTATCTGCTCACCTATAGTGCCTACTCAAAACATGGGGTCAGAGTTGCGCTTGCCAGAACGGCTGACTTTCGGCAGATAGAACGGGTGGCCATGATCTCACAGCCCGACATGCGCAATGTTGTCATCTTTCCCGAGAAATGGAACGGACGCTATGTGCGTCTCGACCGTCCTCATTCGGAAATCTCCCCCTGGTCGATCTGTATCTCCTATTCCCCCGATCTGATCCACTGGGGAGATTCACAGGTGCTGATGAAGCCGCTGCCCTACCATTGGGACGAGATGAAAATCGGACCGGGGGCAACGCCCTTCAGAACAAAAGCCGGTTGGCTGCATATCTACCACGGGGTCTTTAAAACCATGGCCGGAGCCGTCTACCGATTGGGTGTTGCTCTACATGATTTCGCCGATCCTGCCAAGATTCTGGGTATTTCCGACGACTGGATATTGCAGCCGGAAGATCCCTGGGAAATCACCGGATATGTCTCAAATGTTGTTTTCACCTGTGGTGCTGTTCCCGAAGAGGATGGCACGGTAAAAATTTATTGGGGGGGCGCCGACAGCGTCATGTGCGTCGGGACGGCTCAGATAACCGACCTGGTCAAGATGTGCCTTGAAAGACCCCGGCCAGCATTTTAGTCAGGAAACGGGTTAAGAGTTCTTTTGTCCCCGTCTTTTATCGTGGGTGTCGAAACAGTAATACACGTACATTTATAGAGAGATATGAATTATGTTTGAATTATCGCTGGACGTTCGGAGAAAAGAGACCCGGTTTCAGTCTGAACCTTCACGGGTTATTGCGAAGTCCTATCTTCCCGGAGGCGAGACGCGCACCAAACATATTATCAAGCGGATTCTTGCTCTGTCCGAGGAGCAGTCCAACCAGCTTCTGGGCGATCTCATTGCCGATTTTTCCAGACGACACAAAAATATCAAACAGATATTCAAGAATAATTTTGCCATCATCAAACAATGGATTCCAGAAAATATTGTATTATCCGCTGAGAAAAAATGTTTACTAGGAGCCTATTTCACCCACGAATACTCCATCGAGGGGGCCGCTTTTTTTAATCCTTCCATTGTCCCTCACCCGGACCAGAGCCATCTTAAAGAGGGGTGCCTACGTTTTATATTAAGCTTCCGCTCGACCGGTGAAGGTCATATCTCCTCTATTGAATTTAGAAGTGGTATTCTAAATAAGAATAATGACTTCACCTTTGACCCGGTCAGCAGACTTGTGGAAACTCCCGATTTGATTGAAAACCCGACTTATGACAAGTACGTTTTCTCGTTGAAAATTGAAGATATGGAGGCTAAGCATAGAATTTCAGATGAGATTCTCCAAACACTGCCTGATCAGTTTAAACTCCATCAACTCCAGCATTCGATACAGCAGGAACTTGACAAGTATCCAGACCCGCCCCCTTTGCTCCACGAGACGATCGAAAAGCTATATTGGCTTGCCAAGTCAAATTATGAGTTGAAGTTCAAATTCGATCGCCGCATTTCTGAACGGGTTATTTTTCCGGTGTCAGAAAATGAAAGTCGCGGCATTGAAGATGCCCGCTTTGTCAAGTTTGTAGGGGATGATGGAGACATAAATTATTACGCAACCTATACCGCCTATAACGGTTTTAATATTCTGCCACAACTACTCGAAACAAAAGATTTTTTCCATTTCAAAATAAGAACCCTCAATGGCAAGGCGGTACAGAACAAAGGGATGGCGCTGTTTCCACGAAAGATCGGCGGCAAATACATGATGATCTCCCGGCAGGATGGAGAAAACATGTACATTATGGCTTCTGACAATCTGCATTTCTGGCACCAGGCCAAGCTGTTACAGGAGCCGAAGTATCCTTGGGAATTTATCCAGATCGGGAACTGCGGGTCGCCCCTGGAAACTGATGCCGGCTGGATTCTGCTGACTCACGGTGTCGGCGCGATGAGAAAATATTGTATCGGTGCTTACCTGCTGGATCTGGAAGATCCGACAAAAGTAATCGGTCAGCTGCCGGAACCGTTGCTCAGCCCGATGGAAAATGAGCGGGAAGGATATGTCCCCAATGTTCTGTATACCTGTGGAGCAATAATCCACAACGATGAAGTCATCATCCCCTACTCTATGTCCGATACAGCCTCTGGAATTGCCGTGGTGCCACTTAAACAGCTGTTGACTCGCCTGCAGGCGTCAGCAGCGGCTTCTTGAAAATTCTCAGCCCCGAGAGGAATCGATGCACAAAACAAAAAAAATTGCCGTCATCGGCAACTATGCCCCCAGACAGTGTGGCATCGCCACCTTTACCACCGATCTGTGTGATGCTCTGTCCAGGCACATCCATAATGCTGATGAAAACCTTATCGCCATTGCCATGGATGACATTGCCGAAGGCTATGACTATCCTGAGCGCGTAAAGTTTCAGATCAGAGCGCACGTGCAGCCTGATTACGTTCGGGCTGCGGAGTTCGTCAATTTTCACAAATTTGATGTTGCGATTATTCAGCACGAATTTGGTATTTATGGGGGGAAAAACGGTGCACACGTGATGCATCTGATGCAAAACCTCAGAATGCCGATTATTACCGTGCTGCATACGGTTTTAAGAGAACCCTCCGATGGCCAACGCATCATTATTCAGGAGTTGGCAAAATATTCAGAATTTCTGGTTGTCATGGCACATCATGCCAAGACCCTGTTGCAAGAGGTTTACAGCATTGATGAAAGAAAAATCACCTTCATCCCGCACGGCATTCCAGATGTTCCCTTTAAAAGAGCAGATTCCTTTCGTCAGAAACTGGGTATTGAAGACAAACAGGTCCTCCTCACTTTTGGTCTGCTGAGCCCCGGCAAGGGGCTTGAAACCATGCTCAATGCCATGCCTGGAATTATCGCCGAGCACCCTGAGGTCCTTTATATTGTTCTCGGTAAAACCCATCCCCATGTCATAGGGGAATCGGGTGATTCCTACCGGCAGGCCCTTTACCAGCAGGTCAGGCAATTGAAGATCGACAAACATGTTCTCTTCGAGAACAGTTTTGTCGATCTTGACACCTTGACGCAATACATTCGGTCGGCTGATGTCTATGTGACCCCTTATGTCAGTGAAGATCAGATTGTTTCAGGAACCTTGGCCTATGCCGTTGGCATCGGGGCCGTCACGGTTTCAACCCCTTACTGGTATGCGAAGGAGCTGCTGGCTGAGGGCAGGGGGAGACTGGTCCCATTTGCTGATTCAAAGGCGATGGCACGGGAAATCAACAATCTTCTGGGCCATGCAGATGTCGCCCTCTTGATGCGAAAAAAAGGTTACCAACACGGCCGATCGATGATCTGGTCAAAAGTGGCCGAGGATTATATCGAGCATGCGGCGAAGGCCATGAAACAAACCCTCGACCGGCCAATTCCCCAGTATGTCGAAAGACCGGATATCAGGATCATAAAAGAACTGCCTGATTTCAACCTGCAACATATGCAGGTCATGACGGATGATACCGGTATTTTGCAGCACGCCAAATATTCCATCCCCGACCGGACGCACGGTTACTGTGTTGATGACAATGCCCGGGCGCTGATCGTCGTCAGTAAATATTATTGGCTGCGCAAAGATAAAAGTGTCATCCCCCTGATTCAGACCTATCTCTCCTTTCTCCATTATTCATTCAACCCTGAGAACGGTCGGTTTCGCAATTTTATGTCGTATGATCGTCGCTGGCTTGAGGAGCTTGGGAGCGAAGACTCCCACGGCCGTTCCCTGTGGGGCTTAGGAATCGCCATCCAGTGCGCCCCCAATGACGCAATTCGTGACATGGCAGTCGGTCTCTTTTTGGGCGGTCTCAAGGCTGTTGAGACGTTCACCTCTCCCCGGGCCTGGGCCTTTGCCTCTGTTGGATTGCACGCCTATATGTCCCGCTTCGGTGGGGATGTCAACGCCAGACGAGTTCGGACGCAGCTTTCAGAAAAACTTGTTTCACTCTTCAAGAACAGGCCCCTGGATGACTGGCAGTGGTGCGAAGATACGGTGACCTATGCCAATGCAAAGCTGCCACATGCCCTGATCCTGGCCGGGCAATGGATCCCCGACGTTCAAATGTACGAAAAGGGGATTGACGCGCTCAGGTGGCTGCTGGATAAACAGACGGCAGGCGATGGGCATCTTTCCATCATCGGGAATGCCAACTGGTGTAAGAAAGAGGACAAAAAAGAGGATAAAACCTCGACGTTCGATCAACAACCACTTGAGGCCATGTCTTTAATTGACGCTTGCGCGGAGGCGTTTCGTGCAACGGGAGATATGAAGTGGCTGGAAGAGGGGCATCGCTGTCTTGGATGGTTTATGGGGCACAATGATCTGAATAAACAAATTTGTGTTTTTAATACCGGTGGCTGCTGTGATGGTCTTGAAGCAACAGGGGTAAATGCCAACCAGGGGGCCGAATCCACATTATCCTGGTTAATTTCACTGCTGACCATGTATGAGATTCTGGGACAGAAGGTCCTGGTCAATAAATAGGTCGCCGAACAGCCGATACCTGCACCTTAACACCGAGACACGAAATGAAAGAGATTCAGCACCGGAGCAAATACCTTGCTACGAACCCTTAAACTAGTACCCTGTACCCCATAAACTTTCGTATCTTGCTGGTTATTTGCCGCGCTAGCCGCGTTGCGCTTTACAAGCTGTATAGCTATGGCTATGCAACTGAAAGCACGCCTTGCTAGCACGCCAAATCCCGGCGCAATCTTACGTAATTTTATGAAATACAGGGTACTAGCGCCATTCTATTATGTCCCCTGATTTCCCCCTGATTTCGGTTCTGGCTAGAACAGGACGGCAACGAAAAGCGTTTCTGACCGGAGCCGACCAGAACCACCAAGATCAACGCCCCGGAGGAAAAACTCCGCTCCCGGGGCGTTTCAAAATAATCAGCAAGGAGTATCAAGATAATCAGGAAAATACGTGCAGGCTAATCTGAGAAGTAACACTTGTTCAAACTATGATTGCTGATCGCAGTCAATCGAATCCTGAAAGATCGCTCCGACAATCCGTTTGGCTTCCGGCGAGGTGACCTGATAGAAAACTTCCACCCCTTCGCGCCGCCCGGAAATAATATCCTTGTTTTTCAACAGGGCCAGATGTTGGGATACGGTCGCCTGCGGCAGCCCGAGACATTCCCAGATCTTTTTGACATTACAGGATTGAGACATCAGACCGGCAACGATTTTCAAACGTATCGGATGACCGAGTACCTTCAGAATTTCAGATTCCCGATCATAGTTCTGTTCTTTACCAAACGGTAGTACCTCAGCGATCTCAATCATAATTATTTACCCTAAGTGAATTTTGAATATATGGATATTAATTGGATAGAAGCTATTCGTCAAGTCTGTTGTCCCGACGCGTCAGGTTGCTGTCTGAATCCGTTTTGCTGAAAAACTGGATTTTATCCACGGCTGGCACTGATTTTGATGTATTCCATCTCTACTCTGCTACTCTGTTTGTACAAATCTCACAGGGTTGCGGGAAGTTATCTGAACCCACTGAATTTATTCTGAAATATGCCATATTTTAACTTTTTCCGAAAGCTTCCTGTTTTCAGCTTTGATGCCGGTCTGCCACACTGACGTGGCAATGCTGCAGGGAAATAGACAATTCTATGCGTGGGATATCTGAAATGGGTCAACGGTTCCTCCTCATCGTTACCGTTTTTGGGGTTTTATTGACGACAACCTTCCCTGCTTTTGCGGCGGTCAGTCCGGGTGCCGTCCAGTCGGTTGAATCCCTGGTCGGTGAACGCTTGACCTACGATATCTCCTTCCTCTGGTTTAAACATCTCGCTGAAGGCTCTATCCGTTTGGAAAGGGGTGAAAAGCTGGGGACCTATCTGGCAACGATGGAGGCCCGCACCCGTGGTTTTGCCGCTTTTGTAACCCGAAATCGGGTAGAGAAATACCAGACGCTGATGGAGGTCGGCCCGGATGGATTGCTGCGTCCGCTGGTGCACAGTTCCCAGACCTTTAAAGGGAAGGGCAAAGATCTGCGGGAGAAGAAAACCAGCTACACCTTCGATTACCTTAAACGGCAGGTCAAATATAAAAAGATCAAGTATCACCGGATCACTGCCGACGAGACGCTGCCCCTCGGAACCGCCGGTCCGGTCTATGATATTTTAAGTGCTTTCTACAACTTACGACTCGGGGCCTTCGGTTCTTTCGCGCAGCAATCTATCCATATGCCGACTTTTTACCGCAAAGGGGTCGAGGAGATCGTTGTTACCCCGATGGTTGATCGTAACGGTAAAGACGGTAAGTTTTTTGCCGCGGATGGGACGCTCTGTAAGGTTCTGGTCGATCCGTCTGTTTTTAAAACCAATGGCCGGGAGCTTTTTGTCAGCTTCGATAAAAACAATCGTCTGGAAAGGGGAATTATTAAGAACGTCATCGGGCTGGGTGATGTTAAAGGTGTGTTGCGGCCGGATTCCGTGCTTAAGCGTGTCGCAGACTGATCCGCCGCAATTCCGGGTTTCTTTCCAACCTGTGCCCGGAGCACAGGTTTTTTTGATTTCTATGGCTGACAGTTGTTTGTCGGGGTGGTAAAACCTGGCACACTGTGAGGCTCTTTATCTCTTATTTGACTATTTGTAACTATTCAGCAACGCGATGGGTACCCCGAGGTCATCTGGTTGAATAGTTACGACTATTTATGGGGTCTATCGATGAAAATAGCGGAGAAAATCTACGTTGTCGGCCACCGCAACCCGGACACCGATTCCATTTGCAGCGCCATTGCCTACGCAGAATTGCGGCATCTGCAGGGAATGGCGAATGTTCAGCCGGCCCGGGCTGGAAATATGAACCTGCAGACAGAGTTTGTGCTTGAGCGACTCGGGGTTCCGGCTCCGCAGCTGCTTGCGGATGTGCATCCCAGAGTCAGCGATGTTGTCACCGAAGAGGTCGTGACGATCCACGAGTCGATGCCGCTGTCTAAAGCGATTGAACTGTATCACCAACATCATATTCGGATGTTGCCGGTGGTTGATGACGATTTTCATCCGCAAGGGATGCTGTTGCTGAAAACTGTCTCGGAGATTTTTCTTGTCCCGACGGAACCTGAAAAAATGCGCCGGGTGCGAGCCTCGCTTGCATCGATCCAAGCCTGTCTGGCGGCAACTGCATATCATCTGGTTGAGGCTGAGCGGGTTGAAAATTTCGATCTCTACGTCGGTGCCCGTTGTGAAGCCAGCTTCAGCCGGTGGGTTGATGAGATCGTCCCGGAAAGAACGATTCTGGTTACGGGCGATCGAGACGGGATCCAGAAACTGGCGATCGATGCTGGGGTTCGACTGCTGATCGTCTCCGGTAATTCTCCGGTGAGCAATGAATTGATTGCTGCCGCCCACGAAAAGGGTGTATCGATTCTGGCCAGTACCTACGACACGGCGAACAGCGTTTGGCTGACACGGATGGCAACCCCGGTCGGTGAGCTGGTGGAGAAAGATTTTTTAAGTGTCACTCCGAACAACCTGCTGGATGACCTGCGGCTGAAACTGTTACACAAGAAAAAATCCGGCGCCGTCGTGGTCTCCGCTGATGGTCGGGTTCGGGGGATCGCGACAAAAAGTCATCTGCTCAAAAGTTCACCGGTCAAATTGATCATGGTCGATCATAATGAGCTGTCACAGGCGGTTCCGGGGGCCGAAAAAGTGGAAATCCTCGAAGTGATTGATCATCATCGCCTCGGTAATTTTCATACCGACACGCCGATCCGGTTTATCAATCAACCTCTGGGCAGTACCTGCTCTTTGGTGTCGACCCTGTACCAGCAGGCCGGGATAGAGCCACAGCCGAAAACTGCCGGTCTGCTGCTTGCCGGTCTGCTGTCCGATACGGTCATTTTGAAATCACCGACAACAACCGATATTGATCGTCACCTGGTGCCTTGGCTCGAAACTCTTTCCGGCCTGCAACACAGGGATTTCGGCAGCGAACTTTTTGCTTCGGGCAGCCCGATGGCCAGTGGTGCGCCAGCTCGTGATCTGCTGCTGACCGATTTTAAAGAATATTCCGTCGGTGATTATCTGCTCGGACTGGGGCAGGTCGAGGTGGTCAGTTTTCATTCCTTCTACCAGCGACTTGAAGAGTTGCTGGCAGAGTTACAGTCGCTTCGTGCGGAAAAGGGTTACGAACTGGCGGCCCTGCTGGTGACCGATATTGTTATGGAGACCAGTCTGTTGCTGACCGCCGGTTCGAACGAGCTGCCCTATATCATCGGTTATCCGCAAGAAGGGGAGAATCTGTATCGCCTCAAAGGGGTGCTGTCGCGTAAGAAACAGCTGGTGCCGCACTTGTTGAAAGCGTTCAAGGGAGTCTGACAAAGCATCGACCTCGTTTTTTTCGGTTCTATAACCCAAACAAAGGCTGATTGCCACCAAGTCACCAAGAGCACCAAGAAACCTACCACTCAGGGCTTTGACTCTCTTGTTGAACTTTGAGTCTTGGTGGCTAACGACTTGGTTTTAGCTTTTTTTCAGGGCAGGGGACAAAAAAGGCCCCGCGTCAGGAGGGAGAACACGGGGCTAAAAGTTGGTTTAGAGAGAGTTTTGTTTCTCTTTGATTCTTATTATAAGAGATAAATTATTAATGTCAACTAAAAATAAAAATATTTTTATGAAGGGGAGTAAATAATATTTTTGGGGTGTGCCTGGAATTGTCAGGATCATCCGGAGAGAAAATCAAAAGAGCGGGTCGCGTTGACCCGCTCTTTTAGCTGGAAACTATGAATCTTCTGCAAATGTCCGGAAGGTCAACCGGTCATCATTTCGTATGGCAGGCTTTACACTTGGTCGGACCCGCGTTCCCTTTGTGGCAGCTTCTGCAGAGTTTGTGGAAAACCTTTTTGGCTTTCGGTGCTTCCGCCTTCTCTCCGTGACAGCTTCGGCAGGCACCGGCTTCGACTCCCGCATGGTGACAGGTCGTACAATCCTCAACCCGTTCCTGGTGTTTGGCATGCTGGAAGGTCACTTCCCCCATGCGGGCGGGCAGTTTTACTTCGGTCGGCCCTTTGTCTTTGTTGTCCGCGATGGCCGTCATGGCAGCGAAAGTAACCAAGGTCAGGGCAACAAACAGAATCATCAGTTTTTTCATCTTCATCCTCCTCTGGGATCAGGTTGGTGAACGCCTCCGTGTTGCTTTTGAAATGAATTCTTCCACATAATTTTTCTTCTGACAGCAGACATCGGCTGGAATGTCATGAGATGTCGACTTTATATCATGTAAATTCAATAAGTTGCAATGTTGATGTCGGGTTGGTTGAGCCTGGATAAATCCTTTCCAACTCCGTTGTTTACAGCGTTACAAGCCCTCTGGTAGACTTCTCCCGCCCCCTAAACAATATACACCAGGTCATTCACTATGGATTTAGACTTTCAACCTTCGCCCGCTGTTTCGATAAACGGTGAAGCGATCCGCAGGATACGGGAAGAGAAATGTCTGACGCAACTGTACGTGTCGAAGGTTGTCGGGGTGACGACCGATACCGTGTCGCGTTGGGAAAATAACCGTTATCCGACCATCCGGCGGGATAACGCCTTGAAGCTTGCCGAGGCGCTGGAAGTCCAATTGGAAGAGATCCTGCAACAGACAAATCCGCGTGAAGAAGATATTGCCCCGACAGGAGAATCGCGCCCGAAAAAAGCTGGGATACTTATTCTGTCGGTGGTTCTACTGTCGCTCATCATCTTCTTTGTTTATCGCAATAATGGTGTACAGCCTCCCACCATAGACGCAACGCGCCTGCTGCCTCCCTATGCCGCTCCCGGCAGCCGGGTCTTGATACGCGTTAAAGTTGCTTCGGACAAGCCGCTCAAGGGAATGATCCTGCGTGAAGATTATCCGCAGGGCTGGAAACTGGTCGAAGCAAATCCCCCCGCGTCCAGTCTGGATAACCTTGTCGGCATGGCCCGCTGGATTTTCCGTAATCCGAAATTGCAGACAACGATTTCTTATATGCTCGAGGTGCCGAAGGACGCACCCCTTGGGAAATCGATCGACTGGACAGGGGAATTGATCGCGAATCCGGCCGGTTATCGCTCTGCGACACCGCTGAAAACTGTCGGTCATATGGAAGTCAGACCCTTCCACTGGGCGGATACGAACGGCGATCAGATTATTGAAGATCTGGAAATTCTTGAAGTCTCAAACCTGTTGGAAGAGACCGGCACGTTACATCTGGAATGGGACCTTTTGGAGGATATCTGGGATGCCGGCGGTTATCAGTGGCAGGCGGATAAAAACTGCTTCGTGCCGCTCCGGGTCCCTCCGGAGAAACCGAAACCGCAGTAGTTACAGGGCATTTATGAGACTGACTCTGGGCCGAAAACTGTTTTTGTACACCAGTATTTTGTTGCTGGCGGTACTCCTGGGTGCCTTTGCTGTGCTGGAACGCAATCAGGCGCGGCAGTGGCAGGACTATCTGAACGTTCAGCAGCTCGCTTTCGCCCGCTTTGCGACCCCGGAACTGCTGAGACATTTTCGGGGAGATTTCAACCAGGCCGCAGGGTCTGCTCATCGTCAGCAGTTGAAGGGATTGTTGAGCTTCAATCCCGACCTGATCAAGTTCACTATTTATTCGCCGAGCGGCCGGGTCCTTTTTGACCTGCCGCCTTTAAATGGAGAACGGCTTCCGACACTGCCTGTTGACCGGGCCTGGTTCGCTGCTGCGCTTGATCCGGTTTCACGAACCTTGAAGCCGGATGGTCAGCGTCGTTTGCTCGAAGTGGTTGCTCCGGCATTCAGCCCGTCCGGTGAGAAGGTCCTCAACGTCCGTTACCTGTTTTCATTTGCGTCGGTTGACCGGCATCTGCAGGAGATGCGTCGCACCTTTCTGCTGATTGCGCTGATTGCTGCTGTGAGCGCCCTGTTTTTAGTCGCCCTGGTGGCGCGTCGGTTTACCCGGCCGATTCACCAGTTGACGGCTGGGGTCCGGGCCGTTTCGAAAGGCCAGTTGCAGACCAGTATTCCCTCCAGCGGCAATGATGAACTGGCGATTCTGGCCGACGCTTTTAACGAGATGGCGATCAGTCTGGGGCACAATCAGCATGAATTGCAGGCAAAAAACCGGCAGCTGCAGCAGGCCAACGCAGAATTACAGCAAATCCATGAACGGCTGATCCGGACCGAACGACTGGTCGCGGTCGGGCAGGTCGCCGCAGGGGTCTCGCACGAAATCGACAATCCGGTCGGAATCATCCTCGGTTATGCGGAGCTGATGCTGGAAGACTGCCCCGAGGGTGATCCGCGGATTGAAGATCTGCGCGCCATTATTGACGAGTGTCACCGCTGTAAAAGGATTACCGGCGGATTGCTGAACCTGGCCAGGGTCGGGACGCCGCGCCGCGAGCCGGTTGCCCTGCAGACGCTGGTGCGGGAAACGGTCGAGTCGTTACGACCGCAGAAGCTGTTCCGCCGGATCGATGTCCACCTGCCGGCTAACACAGCGTTGCCGGATGTCTGGGGCGATAATGATAGAATCAGACAGGTACTGGTCAATTTACTGCTTAATGCCGCTCAGTTTCTTCGTGGTGCCGGGGATATCTGGATCGAGCTGCTGGCCGATAATAAGCGTGTAATTATGGAGGTTCATGACAACGGGCCGGGATTTTCCGAGAGTGATCCGGAAAAGATTTTTGAACCATTTTTCACCACCAAGGGGAGCCGCGAGGGGACCGGGCTGGGGCTGTCGATCTGTCGTAAACTGGTAGAGGAACACGGTGGCGAAATATCCGCGGCGGTTTCTCCGCATGGAGGGGCTCTGCTTATCGTCTCTTTACCGGTCAGGAATCGATAAATCACAAGTATTTCCTCCTTATTGGAAAAAGGTTTTGACATCAATCGGAGCGGTTTTTAGAATGATCCGATTATGAGACGGGCCTGTGACAGATTGTTGATCGGACGGTGCCTTTCTGTTCATGTCACCATTCCCTCAGAATGTATTTTGCCCAAGGATTTTAATTTGTTATGGATACAGTTATTGCGCTGCTGAAAAATGAAATGGACGCAGTTGAGGAGCAGATCAAGCTGAACCTGTGCTCGGATGTCCAGTTGGTCAGTCAGGTCGGAGAATATATCCTCTCCAGCGGCGGTAAGCGCATCCGTCCCATGTTGCTGCTGCTTTCCGCCCGTCTCTGCAACTATCGGGGTGACAAACATGTCGAGCTGGCGAGTGTCGTTGAGTTTATTCACACCGCGACCCTGCTGCATGACGATGTGGTTGACAGCGCCGACCTGCGTCGCGGCAACCGCTCGGCCAATTCGGTCTGGGGCAACCAGGCTTCAGTGCTGGTCGGCGATTTTCTGTTTGCCAAGTCTTTTTCGGTGATGGTCGGCAGCGGCAGTCTGAAGATCCTGAAAATTCTCTCCGATACAACGACGCAACTGGCCGAAGGGGAGATTCTGCAGCTGATCAATACCTGTGATCTCGAAGTGAATGAACAGCGTTATCTGCAGGTCGTGCGGGATAAAACGGCAATTCTGATTGCTGCCGCCTGCCAGGTCGGCGGCGTTCTCGCCGGTACCGATGAACAGCGTGAGTTAGCGTTGCGGGAATTCGGCCTTGAGATCGGTATCGCTTTTCAACTGATGGATGACGCGCTTGATTATGTGGCGGATGAAGCTGATTTTGGCAAAGAACGCGGCCATGACCTTTATGAAGGAAAGATGACGCTGCCGCTGATTTGTGCTTTTTCCAAAGCTTCACCGGCAGAAAAGGCAGAGATCGCCCGGATTGTTGACGCCAAAGAACTGAGCGATGACGATCTGGAATATGCCTGCGCGTTGATCGATCGTCACGGCGGGATCGCTTACACGCGGCAGAGGGCTACCGAACGGATTGAACTGGCCAAGCGGCGACTTGACCTGTTCCCCGATTGTGAAGCCCGGCGGGCCCTGTTTGACCTGGCCGATTACGTGGTGTCGCGTAATAAATAATCAGCTGTAGACAGACCGGTCACGAGAGGTCGCCTTTCTATTTCCTCCTCCTGGGGGGACCCTCGTGACACTCTCTTTTCCACTCCCGATTTTCGT
>JAADGW010000293.1:1640-3888 GCA_013152145.1 Deltaproteobacteria bacterium | reverse complement strand
TTTCACAATCAGGCACTGTGTATTTGCGCATTATATTTTGCCGAAATCACTCTTTTATCCCCCGTTTTGAGGAATAAAATTCAGCCGGATCGGGAATAACTCTCACCGCAAACCACCCGGAATGAACCATCCCTGTCGGGGCTGAGCCCGACAATTTTCAAGACCGACCGTATAAATAAGGAGGCATTAGAAGAAGATGATAGAAATGACGAATCTTACGCGCCGCTACGGACAACTCACCGCCGTCGATCACGTCAGTTGCAGGATCGGACGGGGTGAGATCATCGGCCTGCTCGGACAGAACGGTGCTGGGAAATCGACCATCATGAAAATGTTGACCGGGTTTCTGGAACCGAGCAGCGGACAGATCCGGATTGCCGGGGAAGAACTGCAGACCGACCCCCGCAGGGCTCAGTCCCGGATCGGTTACCTGCCGGAAAACTGCCCGCTTTACCCGGAGATGAGCGTGGTCGACTTTCTCGATTATACGGCGACCCTCCGCGGTCTTAAAGCGCGGGAACGGCCCGAAGCGATTCGGCGCGTCATTCGTCAGACCGAACTGCAAGCCAAGGCGACGGCACTGATCGCCACGCTGTCACGCGGCTACCGGCAGCGGGTTGGAGTGGCCCAGACGCTGCTGCACAAGCCGGAAATCCTCATCCTCGACGAACCGACCAACGGTCTCGATCCGGGTCAGATTGAGCAGATGCGCGAATTGATCCGCGCGCTGGGAAAAACGGCAACCGTCATTATATCGACCCATATCCTGCAGGAAGTTGAAGTCACCTGTGACCGGGTGCTGATCCTTCGACAGGGCAAGCTGGCCCTCGACTCGCACCTCGCGGAACTGACCCGTGGCAGCACCCTGCGGCTGAGTTGCGGCGCACAGAAAGAACCGCTGACGGAGCAACTGAAAGGGCTGCCCCGGATCGATGAGATCACCCTGCTGAATGACCATGATGATCGCTGCAGTTATCGCCTGCAGGTTCAGGGAGATCTGCAACAGACCGCGGCCGAAGTCGCCAGGCAGGTCATCAGCGCCGGTTGGCCGCTGTTCAGCCTGCACACCGAAGAACGCTCCCTGGAAAAGATCTTCCACGACATCACCAGTACGGAGGTCACTGCCGATGCTGCCTGAAACCCTTCGTGTTACCCGTAAAGAGCTGGCGGGGTTCTTCGCTTCGCCGGTCGCTTATATTTTTCTCGGCAGCTTTCTGCTGGTGACCCTGTTCATCTTTTTCTGGTCCTCGGCCTTTTTTGCTCGCAACATCGCCGATGTCCGGCCACTGTTCGAATGGATGCCGCTGCTGCTGATTTTTCTGGTCGCGGCGCTCACCATGCGGATGTGGAGTGAAGAACGGCGCATGGGGACAATCGAATATCTGTTGACCCTGCCGGTCAGCCCGCTGCAGCTGCTGATCGGCAAGTTCCTTGCCGGGCTGGCCCTGCTGGCGCTGGCGCTGCTGCTGACCCTGCCACTGGCGCTGACCGTCAACCTGCTCGGCCCACTCGATTGGGGACCGGTCTGGGGCGGCTACCTGGCCACCATGTTTCTCGGCGCCGCCTATCTGGCCATCGGCCTGTTTCTGAGTACCCGCAGTGACAACCAGATTGTCAGCCTGATTTCAACGGTTCTGGTCTGCGGCTTTTTTTACCTGCTCGGCTCAGACCTGCTGACCGGTTTCTTCGGTAACCGGACCGGGGAAATCCTCAAACTGTTCGGCAGCGGTTCCCGTTTCAGCTCCATCACCCGTGGCGTCATCGACCTGCGGGACCTCTACTATTACCTGAGCCTGGTCGGGGTTTTCTTCAGCCTGACCCTCTACAGCCTGGAGCGGTTACGCTGGGCCAAAGATGCCGGCAGCCGACGCCATAAACTGTGGGGTGGATTAACCCTGCTGCTGATCGCCAACCTGCTGATCGGTAACCTCTGGCTGCAACAACTGGGGCAGGCCCGCATTGACCTGACTGAGGGGAAAATCTACTCGCTGTCAGCGGCAAGCCGCCAGTATCTGCAGCAACTCCGGGAACCGCTGCTGATTCGCGGCTATTTCAGCGCCAAAACACATCCCTTGCTGGCCCCTCTGGTTCCCCGCCTGCGCGACCTGATTGAGGAATATCAGCTGGCCGGTGCCGGCCGGGTCCGGGCCGAATTCGTCGATCCCCAGCAGAACCCGGAACTGGAAGCGGAAGCCAACCAGAAGTACAACATCAAACCGATCCCTTTCCAGGTTGCGGACCGCTACCA
>JAADGW010000293.1:0-1570 GCA_013152145.1 Deltaproteobacteria bacterium | reverse complement strand
AGCTGGGAGCAAGCCCCGAGGTGGAATTGCGCAACCCGGAATACGAGTTGACCCGGGCGATCAAAAAGGTGATGTACCGCTTCAAGGGGGGCGGAAACCTGTTTGCCGCGCTGGACAAACCGCTGACCCTGACCGCCTACATTTCAGCAGACGCAAAACTGCCGGGCTTCCTGCAGGATTTCAAAAAACAGCTGCTGACCCTGGCCGGTGAATTGAAAACCAGCGCCGCCGGAAAATTTCAGCTGCAGGTTCTGGACCCTGAGGCCGACGGTGGAGCCGTCGCCAGAAAAATCGCCACCGATTTCGGCTTCCGGCCGATGCAGGCCGGGCTGCTCGATCCGGCACGCTTTTATTTTTACCTGACCCTGGGTAACGGTGAGCAGACCGTTCAGGTCGGGCTGCCGGATGATTTCAGTAAAATCGGCCTGCGGCAGAATCTCGAGGCCGGGGTGAAACGCTTTGCTGATAATTATCTGAAAACCGTCGGTCTGGCCGTTCCGCAACAGCCGGCCAATCCCTCTATGGCACAATACGGCATGGTTCCCGAGAAGCGGTTCAATGCCCTGCGTCAGCAGCTGGAGACCAACTACAAGGTCCAGGATATCGATCTGAACCGGGGGACGGTCCCGGAGGATGTCGATATCCTGTTGATTGCGGCGGTCAAGAATCTGGACAAAAAGGGCCTGTTCGCCGTCGACCAGTTCCTGATGAAGGGGGGAACGGTGCTGGTAGCGGCCTCCGCCTACGATGTGCAGATCGGCCGTGACAAGCTTACCGCCACGGTGCAGCAGGGGAAATTACAGCAATGGCTGGCGCAGCAGGGTCTGCAACTGGAAAAACGGTTGGTCCTCGACCCGCGCAATCAACCCTTCCCGGTACCGGCAACCCGGAACGTCGGCGGTTTTATCCTTCGCGAAGTGCGCCTGGTCCCCTATCCCTATTTTATCGATGTCCGTGAACAGGGATTGAACCAGAAGCTGCCGATCACCTCCAACCTGAGCCATGTGATGCTGAACTGGGCATCCCCGATCCAGGTCGATAGTGAAAAAACCAAGGGGCTGAAACAGCGCTGGTTGCTGAAAAGTTCTCCCCGCGCCTGGACCTCGGACAGCCTGGACCTGATCCCCCGCGTCGATCAACCGGGTGCGCCGCAGCAACCACCGGGAGAACAGCTGCTCGGCGTGATGCTGCAAGGACGTTTCAGCAGTTCCTTCACCGGCAAAGGTTCGCCGCTGCTCGCGGAAAACAAGTCTGCCGCACAGCAGCCGAAGGACAAACCGGAGCAACCGCCGCAACTGGCCGAGGTGATCGACAAGTCCCCCGAATCAGCCCGCCTGATTCTACTCAGCTCGGCCGATTTTCTCAGCGATCAGACGTTGCAACTGGCCTCCAGTACCAGTGGACAGCAGGACCTCGGAGCCCTGCAGCTGGTGGAAAACACCATCGACTGGTCGCTTGAAGATGCCGGCCTGCTGAGTATCCGCAGCCGCGGCCACTACGCGCGGACCCTGATTCCGCTGGATCGCGACAGCCAGAAATTCTACGAATATCTCAACTACCTTCTGGTTTT
>JAADGW010000190.1 GCA_013152145.1 Deltaproteobacteria bacterium | reverse complement strand
TGAGGCAGGAGCCCGGTGCGGTAATTCCGCACGCCGGGATCTGTGCGGGGGGCGCCGGGTAACCGGTGTCCCTACCGCGACTGCTGTTGGCTGTTGGTGTCCATCTGCGTGAGCTTATTGATGTCTCGATGCAAACCGTTATCGTAGTTTTTACGAATTTATAATTTCAACAACACCGATCCGTTCTTTTCTTTGCGAATTCTCCGCTGTCAGTATAGCCGAGGGTTGATCTTTTGTTATCCCGTCCCAGTGCTCTTCCGACGATAGGCCGCAGATCAGGACAGAAAAGCCAAGGGCAGAAAAAGAAATCAGCCCCGCGAAATTGCCATTTACCTGTCGCTGCAACTGTGTAATATGTCCTGTGTTGAGCTTGGACGTTACTTCGGTGGTATTTCAGGTTCTGCCATTTCTCTATGTGGCAAACGCTGTGCGCTGAAGGCAGAAAAGGACGGGACACTGCGGGTAATGATTGAGGTGATTCAAAGGCGAATACTTGATAGTTGAGATGTGACCCTTTTCTTTTTGTTTAGCCACGTCAAGAACAGACCTGCCCTCTCATTTCTGGCGCACATATCAAACCTACTTCTTCAGCACTATTCAGCAGGCAAAACCTTCGGAAGCCGCACCACCAGCACCGGAACCTTTGCGCTATGCAGGATCTTCATCGTTGTTGAACCGAGTAGAGCCTCGGCAACCACCGTGTGACGGTGCGAACCCATGATGATCAGATCGGCCTGGAAATCATCGGCGGCAGTCAGAATGGCCGCTTTGGGCGCATGCTCGGAGATGCGGATATTGGCGATCACATCAGGAGCCACGTCATATTTCTTCAGCACCTTTTGACAAATCTCTTCCAGATAGGCGGTGACTTTCGCTTCGGTATTGAGGGGCGACTTATCGAAGTCGATGGAGAGCCCCTCCTGCCGCATGAAGATCTCGGCTTGCGCCTGGTCGCTGATATTCAGCGCCTCGTGGCTGTGCACAATGTGGATGCGGGCATCGTACTTCTGGGCCAGACTCAGGCCGTAGCCAAGCACGTAACCGGTGTCTTGGCCCAATCCGACAGCGAACAGGATGTTGCGGATATTCGGCAGCATAATTCTCCTCCTTTTCTGCTTTTGGTGCTGAACAAGCACTCCGGTAGCGAAACGAGTGGGGAGCTTATTTAATTATGCCGCAGTTTTCCGTTATCGGCAGCGAACGGCTGGGGGAAAAGGACAGATTCTTTGATACTCCTCTTCTGCCAGAGGGGTTATAACGACCATGCACGGCCAGACGGGACGGGGACGTAGTTGATGTTTTCACAATAAATATGGGGAGAATTTATTTTTTCGTCGTTCCCTGTTCCGAGGTATTCAACCCTTCCCAAAATCAAGATTTCACTTTTGAAATGGATAGCTGGTGGAATCTTGCACTCTTTCAAAACCAGTAAGCTTTGAGCAGAAATTGGGGGTGAGCTGATCACTCCCAGACCTGACAACGCCTGCCAGATCACGTCTGGATTATTACAATTCAAAAACCGACCGGCGCTGCATCAATGCAGCTTGCCGCGCACGTTCTGCAGGATTTCTTTTCTTTGCGTTTTTTCAGCAACTCCCGGTAATCGAAGGCATCTGTGTGGGCGATCTCATCCTGCAACTGCTTGAGGGTTAATTCAAGGCTGTCAGCCAGAACCTGTTCTTCGCTCTTGTTCAGATCAAGTCTCATTTTGACCTCCTTTCGCAGCATCAGCTCTTCTGTCTCTGTTTATATTCTACCCCTGATCAGCCACTCCACAAGCTGATCGGCCGACAACTGCTGCGCGCCGAAGGCAACCAGCTCGGCTAGTGATGACTGGCCAGAAAGGCGTACGCCATCATAAGCAACAAGGAAATACCTGTGGTCAGTGCCAGGAAGCCGAAACCCTTGAAGATGAAGTCGTAAAGGGCTCGACTCGGCCTGGCCTTGGCCACTTGTTCGATCTGGCCTTTATCCTCCAGGCGTCGCCACTGATCACCGCGCTCCTCGATAAATTCTTCCTTGGTAATTTCTCCATTGAAGATGACGAAATCCATCGGGAACTTTTCCGGACGGCCGTGGGTGTTGAAAAAGTGGACGGTAAAAATAAAGCCGGTGGCCAGCAGAGCCTCATCAGAATGGATGATGGTGGCCACGTTAAACATCCAGCCGGGCAGGAAAGAGCCGAAGAAGCTAGGGAACCACAGCAGCAAACCTGATCCGCCAATGGCGAACATGCCCCAGAAGACCGCCAGAAAATCAAATTTTTCCCAGTAGGTCCAGCGTTCAAAGGAGGGTTTGGGCCCCCGGAACAAAAACCATCTCCCCATCCCGACGACATCCTTGATATCGCGCAGGTTGGGACACAGGGAATCGGGACCGAACAGCCGCTGCAGCCAGTTCCCTTTGATGTCCTTGCGAACAAAGAGGAAATGGAGACTCATCAGGATGACTGAAATAAAATAAACAAAGGTGATACCGGCACAGATACGGTGAATGAAACCGGAGTTACTGGGACCGCCGTAAAAATCCATCATGACCCGGGCCCACTCCTGATCGGCGAAATAGAGCGGCAGTCCGGTCAGGGCAAGGCCGAGGAAACTGATGATGACCAGCAGGTGCAGAAAAATGTGACGGCGCTGGAAACGACGGAAGATTTTGTGCCCCCCGGGGACCGGCTGGTAGCGGCCTTCAATCAGGGCGATTTTCTTTTCGCGGTTTTCAATAAAGCCGCGGAACATCCAGAGCAGCGTATGCAGCCAGAAAACCGCAAAAACCCCCGCCAGCAGGATCTTCATGCTGGTGTAGGTCCAATAAAGAACGGGATAATGCTGCGGGTCGTTTTCGTCGGCATGCGGATAAAATTCAGTGAACAGAGGGGTGACGTGGCGGTGACACTGGGAACAGGTTTTGACCAGGTTGGCCGAATTCACGCTGGAATGCGGGTCGTCCGCCGGCAATATCGAGTGGGCGGTGTGACAATCAGCACAGCCGGCCACTTTATCCGGAAATCCCAGGCGATAGTTTTTGCCGTGGTAGCTCTTGAAATAGGTTGATACCGCCACGGTCATCACGCCATTGCGTTCCATCATGACCTTGTTGGCATGACATTTCAGGCAGACCCGGGTGTGGAATTTCCGATTGACGAACGACTTGGAGTTACCCAGCGGGGCAATATCGTGCAAGCCGTGACAGTCGCTGCAAACGGCGGCATCCTGGTTCCCGGAGAGTACCGCCTGGCCATGAATGGATTTGCGGTAGACCGACTGGTCATCATGGCACTGTACGCACAGGGCGACAACTTTACGTTTGTCCGCCCGCCAGGGCTGCTGGGTGTGGATGTCGGTATGACAGTCGGCGCAGCCGACCTCATTGAGGGAATGCACGCTCGGCAGGTACTGGGCGGCCACCTCTTTGTGACAACGGGCACATTTGACCGGCCCGGGCATTAATTTGCCGCTGCGGTGAGCTTTCAGATCGGTAACTTCAATGTGGCAACTGGTACAGCCGTTCGGGCCGTGAACAGAATCCGCGAAGGCTTGAATCGTGACCACATCACCGTGGCACTGGAGACAAACTTTAGGGGCGATAGCGGTATCGACCCGGGCAAGAGCCGAGCGGGGGACGAAAAAAAGGCAAGACAGGACAAGTACGCCCAAACCCAGATATTTATACATCAGCAGCCTCCTCAATAACCCATTCCACCTCAAGAGCCGGCTGCTTGGCGACATTCGGCGCAAGCACCCTCCTTGGAAAAAACCGAGTAACTATTCAGCAGGATGGGGTGCCCACTTCAAGGGTGTCTGTCGCCTGGATGGCGACAGTCAAGCCCCATGGATGGGTTCATGCGGCCCTTGGAGTGGGCAGCGCGAGATCATCCAGCGCGCCGCTGAATAGTTAGACAGCAATACCGAAACTATAATTGAATTTGTCAGGTCAGCAACACCGGCGGCCCGAAATCCCAACCATAGCGCTGCAGATCAAGCCGCTGATCCGCAGCAAAACAGAGCCCTTCTGCCAGCAGCAGCTCATATTGCAGCAGGTTGCCCTCTCCGTCGCGGCGGAAACTGACTTTACCCTGTGCATTGATAACCCGCTGCCAGGGAACGTCACTGCCGGGCGGCAGAGCGGCCAGGGCAAACCCGACCGTGCGGGCCGAACATCCGACCAGCTTGCCGAGCTGACCGTAGGTTGTGACATACCCGGGCTGAACCTGCTGAACCCGTTCATAAATCTGTTGATAAAGGGGCTGGAGAGTACGGCGGGGCATCTTTTCTCCCGGACAGTGAAGGGGCCAGAAAATCAGCATCGCATAAGACAGGATTTGCAGCCAGTCTTTATCGATGCTTTACATCAACTTCACCACAGGGGTAGACTGGCCCTCCAACCCACCCGAACTGCGAGGCCCGGATGTCACGAGCAACCACTACGCACCCGTTTGAACGCTTAACCCCTGATTTCATCATGGATGCGATCGAATCGCAGGGTTATCGCTGTGACTGCCGGATTCTGACCCTGAACAGCTACGAAAATCGCGTCTATCAGGTGGGAATTGAGGATGCGGAACCACTGATCGTCAAATTTTACCGGCCACAGCGCTGGAGCGACGCACAGATCCTCGAAGAACATCAGTTCACCGGTGAGCTGGCCGAACATGAATTACCGGTGGTGGCCCCGCTGGCCGATCAGGCCGGTGAACGAACTGCTGCATCATTATCAGGACTTCCGCTTCAGCCTCTACCCGCGCAAGGGCGGACATTCCCCCGAGCTGGACAACCTGGAACATTTGGAAATTCTCGGCCGCCTGCTCGGCCGGATCCACCGCTTCGGCGCCAGCCGACCCTTTACCGAACGACCGTCGCTCGACAGCCAAAGCTTCGGTCACGACTGCGTGGCGCTGATCAGCGAAAATTTTATCCCGCCCGAGTACCGCGAATCCTATTTGAGTCTGACCCGTGACCTGCTGCAACAGATCGATGAGCGCTTTGCCCGGCTCGACTCAATTCAGAACATCCGGGTTCACGGCGACTGCCACAGCGGCAACATGCTCTGGCGGGACGGAGCCCCCCATTTTGTCGATTTTGATGATGCGCGGATGGCCCCGGCGGTACAGGACCTCTGGATGCTTTTGTCCGGCTCAGACGAGCAGCAACGTCGGCAACTGGATAAAATCCTCACCGGTTATCAGCAATTTAACGATTTCAATTATCAGGAACTCCAGCTGATCGAACCGCTGCGGACCCTGCGGATGCTCCACTACAGCGCCTGGCTGGCCCGCCGCTGGGAAGATCCGGCGTTCCCCCGCACCTTCCCCTGGTTCAACAGCCTGCAATACTGGGGCGAGCATATTCTGGAGCTGCGCGAGCAGTTGTCGGCCCTGCAGGAACCGCCGCTGAGCCTGTAAGCCCTGGCCGCTGCCGATCGCAGCCTCTGCCGAAAAAGGTCGGCAAATAAAAAAGCTGCTCGAACAGAGCAACCGGTTTTACGGAAAATCGGGGCGCTGGGGTTATTTCAATTTCCAGCTGGTCCCGTCTCGACTGTCGAGCAGTTCGATCCCACATGCCGCCAGTTCATCCCTGATTTCATCACTGCGGGCAAAATCTTTTTCTGCCCGGGCCTGTAACCGCTGCTCGATCTTCGCCTCAATCTCC
>JAADGW010000186.1 GCA_013152145.1 Deltaproteobacteria bacterium | reverse complement strand
GGTGAGCCGCCCTCACCGGTCAGTTCGACATCGGTCGGCAGAGTCACCGGAAGATCCTGTTCCGGAACCGGCACCGCGCCACAAGCGTCACAGTAGATAATCGGGATCGGTGTACCCCAGTAACGCTGCCGGGAGACGCCCCAGTCACGGAGCCGGTAGTTGGTTGTTTTGCGTCCTTCGTTGCGCTCATCAAGGTATGCAGCGATCTTTTCTTTGCCCGATTCATTGTCGACACCGTCAAACTGACCGGAATTGACCAGAAAACCGGGGCCGACATAAGCCCCCTCCATCTGCTCAGGCCGCAACACCTCCCCTTCCGGTTGGATGACCACCTGAATCGGCAGATCATACTTGCGGGCAAATTCGAAATCACGCTGGTCGTGAGCCGGAACCGCCATGACCGCACCGGTGCCGTAATCCATCAAGACGAAGTTGGCGAGAAAGACCGGGATTTTATTGCCGTTAAGCGGATTAATACAGTAGGAGCCGGTAAACACCCCAAGTTTTTCCAGGTCACCACTGGTCCGCTCAATCTTGTCCTGACGCTCGACCTTGCTGATAAATTCAGTTACGGCGGCCTGCTGCGCTGCAGTGACCAGACGCTTCACCAGCGGGTGCTCCGGCGCCAGGCTCATAAAGGTCGCACCGAACAGGGTATCCGGGCGGGTGGTGAACACTTTGACCTTTTGCTGACTCTCCACGACGGGAAACTCAATCTCGCAACCGTAGCTCTTGCCGATCCAGTTGCGTTGCATCGCCAGAACCCGCTCCGGCCAACCGGAAAGCTTGTCGGTCCAGTCGAGTAATTCGTCAGCGTAATCAGTGATCTTGAAGAACCACTGTTCCAGTTCTTTCGGCTCGACCAGGTTGTGACAACGCCAGCAGCAACCATCCTCAACCTGTTCGTTCGCCAGCACCGTCTGACAATCGGGACACCAGTTGACTGATGAGCCCTTTTTATAGGCCAGGCCGCGCTGATACATTTTCAGAAAAATCAACTGTTCCCAGCGGTAATAATCAGCATCGCAGGTCGCGAACTCACGTTGCCAGTCGTATGACAAGCCGATGCGTTGCAACTGCCGACGCATGCTGTCGATATTTTCGTAAGTCCATCTGGCCGGATGGGTGCCATGCTCGATAGCAGCATTCTCCGCCGGCATGCCGAACGCATCCCAGCCCATCGGGTGCAACACGTTGAATCCCTGCATCCGTTTGAAGCGGGCAACAACATCACCGATGGCATAGTTACGCACATGCCCCATATGGATCCGGCCGGACGGATAGGGAAACATTTCCAGCAGGTAATATTTCGGCTTTTCTGAATTTTCGCTCACCCGAAAGGCCTCGGTCTGCTGCCACTTCTGCTGCCACTTCTGTTCGATCTTCCCGGGAACGTACTGCTTTTCCATACAACCTCCGTAACGGCAGCTCCAACCGTCACTTCTGACATTTTACTGCTGGATAGTATAGACACGAAAACCGGCACAAGCCGGCATCGAGTTACTTATTCATGACCGGTAACACACCGATCGGCAGCATTTTCACCTTCTGTTCCAGCAACAGCTGCAACAGGGAAACGACATCATTTAGCTCGATAAGTGATTCTTCCGCGCGACAGGTCGTAGGGTGAAAGCTCAACGGTTACACGATCACCGGGAAGAATACGGATATAATACTTCCGCATTTTTCCGGAGATATGGGCCAGAACGACATGGTCGTTATCGAGCTTCACCCTGAACATCGCGTTCGGCAGGGGTTCGACAACAGTTCCTTCTACCTCGATTGCTTCTTCCTTTGACAAAGGATCCTCCTGAATTAATCTACTGTTCCTTATTTAACGGAATGGCGTCTTATTGCATGTTCACCACCGACTGTCAAGCCCGGAGCAGTGCAGCACCCCGATCACCCGTCGATAGCCAGCAACTGCCGAGCGACCGCAACAACCCTGGCTGTCTGTATCGGTTTGGCAATATACTCATTGGCCCCCAGAGCCGTTGCCCGTTCGCGGTCAAGGGCGGCCCCCTCAGTCGTGATGACAACAATCGGCAATGCGTTGTATTGACCGTCATTACGCAACAGGCTGATCAGTTTCAAGCCGTCCATGATCGGCATATTGATGTCGGTCAGTAACAAATCGTAACGTTCACTTGACAGCTTTTTCAGTGCGGCGACCCCATCAGCGGCCTCTTCGATCTGTAATAAGCCCGGGATTCGTCGCAAAGCAAAAACAATCAGTTGCCGCATGGTCGGTGAATCGTCAACCACCAGTACTCGAACTGTCTGCATCCGGTTTTACCCTTCTTCACATTTTAACGCAGAGCTTAAAAAACAAGTCACTCTAGCAGCTTGAACGTATAAATGCCAGCAGAACGAACATCAGTTGTCCTGACAAAGAGGCCGACAACGCTGTTCGATTTCCAGCAGCATCCGTTTTAAGGGAACAATTTTCTCCACTATCCCTGTCTGTATGGCTTCCTTGGGCATACCATAAACAACACATGATTCTTCTGCCTCCACCAGCACCCGACCTCCATACCTGGCGATCTCCTGCACACCTACGGCACCGTCGTTGCCCATCCCGGTTAAAACCACCCCCAGAGCTTTGGAGCCGTAGACATAGGCACCGGTCCGAAATAACACGTTGGTCGAAGGGGTGTAGATCTGGGTTGCCGGGGGAGTAACAATGCGGACCCGGACAAGCCCGCCGAAATGCTGCAATTCCATATTTTTACTGCCGGGACAGATCAGTACCTGGCCAGGGAGCATTTGATCGCCATCTTCGGCCTCCTTGACGTCCATCACCGAGTATTCATTCAAACGCTGGGCAAAAGATTTCGTAAACCCCTGCGGCATATGCTGAGTCACAGCGACCGGAACCGGCAGCTTCTCCTGCAGAGAAGAAAACAGCTGGTGCAGCGCCGGCGGGCCGCCGGTTGAACTGCCGATCAGCAGAACCGACGACCGGTAAGCCGCCGGATACTGCCGCGGACCTTCCGCTGCATCGTTGTCCTTATCAAGGTCAAGGCGCCGCCTGATTTTTTCACCGCTCAACTGTGACGATTCGACGACTTTATTGATAAGGTCCTGCTGGATAGCGTACAGATCCGAGCTTTTGGCCCGGGCCGGTTTGGCAATAAAATCAACCGCTCCCAGCTCAAGGGCCTTGAACACATCTTGTCGCTCATTCTGCGAGGAGACGACAATAACCGGTACCGGCCGATTCTGCATGATCAGTCGCAGCAGACCGAACCCGCCCATGCGCGGCATTTCCAGGTCCAGAGTAACGACATCGGGTTTCAAATCAAGCAGCCGTTTCAGCCCTTCTTCACCGTTGACAGCATAACCGATGACCCTGATCCTTGAATCATTTTCCAACATTTTAGCGATCGCCACCCGACTGAACGCCGAATCATCAATGACCAGAACACGTATCATCTCGCTGTCTCCCG
>JAADGW010000124.1:2382-3769 GCA_013152145.1 Deltaproteobacteria bacterium | reverse complement strand
TGGTGACGACCATCTCGCCCCATTCGCCGTCCGGTAGCGGCTGCAGGGTTTCCGGGTCGAGAATTTCAAGCAGGTAATAATCCCCCCAATAATGGATGCAGTCATGTTCGGAACACTCGATGCCGGTGCCGGGACCATACAGCTCGGTCAATCCGGTAATATCGAACAGCTCGGCACCGCCGAACAGCTCGGAGATCTTCTGCCGCATTGAGCGGCTGGAGCGTTCCGAGCCGTAGATAATCCGTTTGACGGCGATCTGGTCGGCGATGCCGCGCCGGTGGATCTCTTCAGCCATCAGCAGCGCCATCGAGGCGGTCGAGCAGAACACCGTCGACTGGAAATCGAGCAGGAACTGGATCTGCATGTCGATATTGCCCGGGCCGACCGGCACCGCCAGCGCGCCGACCTTCTCGCAGCCGAGCTGAAAGCCGATCCCGGCGGTCCAGACGCCGTAACCGACGGCGATCTGCACCCGGTCGAGCGGCGTCACCCCGGCCATCTGGTAACAGCGGGCGAAAAAATCGCTCCAGTCGTCGAGATCCTTCTGCGTGTAACAGAGGACCTTGCGCTTGCCGGTGGTACCGGAGGAGGCATGCACCCGCACGATCTGCTCAAAGGGGACGGCACGCAGCGGGAAAGGATAGCCGGCCCGCAGGTCGTCGGCGGTAGTGAAGGGAAGCTGCTGCAGATCGGCCAGCGACTGAATGCTTTCAGGCGTCACCCCGGCGGCATCAAGCCGCTCGCGGTATTCGGTCGAGCCTTCGTAGGCATGGCGGACGGTCCATTGCAGACCGGCCAGTTGATGGGTCTGCAGTTGCTCTGCAGTTTTGAAATCGGGCATAAAGTTCTGCTGACGCATATCAGGTTTCTCCAGGCGGATATTGGTCAGTCCGGCGGCGCCGAGACGGCTGGCGGCCGGGTTGTCATGGCTGGCGGCGCCGAGAAAAGCGGCGCGCAATAGCGGGTCGTTGAGCAGTTCGCTGCTTTTCCCCTGCTCGATGATCCTGCCGTTAGCCAGCAGGTAGGCACGATCCGAACCGGACAGGGCACGGGCGGCGTTCTGTTCGACCAGCAGGATGGTACTGCCGGAGCGGGCCAGTTGGTGAATGATGGCAAAAATTTCGTCGGTGATCAAGGGCGCCAGCCCGAGGCTCGGCTCGTCGAGCAGCAGCAGCCGTGGTTTGGCCATCAGTGCCCGGCCCATCGCCAGCATCTGCTGTTCGCCGCCGGAGAGGGTGCCGGCCAGCTGGGTACGGCGTTCTTTCAGCTTGGGAAAGCGACTGAAAACCTCTTCCATCCGGGCCGCTTCTTCCCCTTTGGAGAGTCGTAGCGGGATCGCGCCGAGTTGCAGATTTTCCTGCACCGACAGTTCGCCGAAGACCTCGCG
>JAADGW010000124.1:0-2299 GCA_013152145.1 Deltaproteobacteria bacterium | reverse complement strand
CTCGGTTTCATCAGCCCCAGCAGGCACTTCAGCAGGGTGCTTTTCCCGGCGCCGTTGGCTCCGACCAGCGCCACGGTTTCGCCGCTGCCGACTTCGAGGTCGACGCCGAACAGGGCCTGGGCCGCGCCGTAGTGGGCGGTGAGATGGTTGATTTTCAGCATCAGGCCGTCGCCTCCACTCGCCCCAGATAGGCTTCAAGGACCAGCGGATTGCGGCGTATTTCGTTCGGGCTGCCGCTGGCAATACATTTGCCGCTGTCGAGGACAACGACCCGGTCGGCAATGTCCATCACCAGGTCCATATCATGCTCGACCAGCAGCAGCGTGTGTCCGGCCCGACGCAGCCGGCGCAGCTGCTCGGCGACAGCGGCGGTTTCCTCAGCATTCAGGCCCGCAACCGGTTCGTCGAGCAGAATCAGCTGCGGTCTACCGACCGTGGCCCGGGCCAGTTCGACCCGTTTTTTGTCGCCGTAGGCGAGTACTCCGGCCGGCCAGTCGGCTTTATCACTCAATCCGAACCGATCGAGCGCTTCCATGGCGCGCAGTTTCAGCTGTCGCTCCCGGTGGCGCAGGTAGGGCGGGCGCAGCATCGCCATCAGCATCGAACTGCCCCCTTCGCAGGTCAGCCCGGTCAGGACGTTGTCGAGCACGCTCAACCGCGGGAACAGTTTCAGGTTCTGAAAGGTGCGGGCGATCCCGAGCCGGGTGATCTGGTAGGATGGCAGGGCGGTAATCTGGTTGTTCAGAAAATGGATCTCACCGCTGCTCGGTTTCAGCACCCCGGTGATACAGTTGATCAGGGTACTTTTCCCGGCCCCGTTGGGGCCGATCAGGGCGGTCAGCTGCCCCCGCGGAACCACGCAGGAGACGTCACTTAAGGCGGGCAGGCCACCGAAATTTTTACAGACCTGCTCAAGTTGCAGCATTCTTCTGTCTCCGTAATGCCAGCCGGGTTTTTGCCATATCGATCAATCCGGTCACCAGCCCCTGCGGCAGAAACATCAGCACCAGCACCAGAATGCCGCCATGCACGAGATCCTTGTAGGTTTCGAACAGGTCCATCCATTCCGGCAGCAGGGTCATCAGCCCGGCGCCGAACAGTGAACCCCAGATCGAACCCATACCGCCGATGACGACCATAATCACCAGGTCGGCTGAAACAAAAATACCGAAGGAATCAGGGCTGACAAAGTTGTAAGTGTGGGCAAACAGGCTGCCCGCCACCGATGCCAGTACCGCCGAAAGGACAAAGACCTTTATTTTGGCGGTCCGGGTATTCACGCCGAGGGCGGCCGCGGCGGTTTCATCCCCGGCCAGCGCCGCCAGGCCGCGACCGACACCGCTGCGGACCAGATTGAGGCAGAGCAGCAGGGCCAGCAGGGTAACAGTCCAGAGCAGGTAGTGCAGTCTGATTTCATCGTAAAAGACAAAATCGCCGATTGCCAGCGAGGGGATCCCGGAGAAACCGCTCGGCCCGCCGGTCACCTCGTCCCACTGCAGCAGGATGCTGTGGACAACAAAGTTCAGCCCCAGGGTCGCCATCGCCAGGTAGTGCCCCGACAGGCGCAGCACCGGGATACCGACCAGCAGGGCGACCAGCGCGACCAGCACAGCAACAACCAGCATGGCCAGCCAGGGGTTGAGGGCGAAATCGACCGTGGCGATGGCAGAGCCGTAGGCCCCGAGGCCAAAAAAGGCCGCATGGCCGAGGGAGATCTGCCCGGCGTAACCGATGAACAGGTTGAGGCCGAGCACGACGATCGCGTAAATGGCGATCAGGTTGGTCAACCCGAGGGTGTAGGGGTTGTTCTCAACCAGCGGTAACAGCAGCAGCGCCAGCGACAGGGCGGTCACCCAGAGGCCGGTACGGTGCAGAGTGATGAAATAGAATAGTTTCTGTCTGCCGGTCATGGTCGATTTATTGAACTCAGCCGTTCAACCCTTTATGAAACGCTGCCAGATTCTGCTCAACGAACTTCTGCGGTGCCAGTTGTTTGATCGCGGTTTCGCACTCTTCGGCGGTGCAGAACAGCGCCTGTTTTCTGATCGCCAGTCCGAGTAGCACCAGGTTGGCGAGCACCGCGTTGCCGAGTTCGCGGGCGATCCGGGTGGCGTCGATCCGTTCCCCTTCGCCGTCCTGCTCGGCGTTGATAATCAATCTCCCCGCTGTTTTCAGCAGCCCGCGATGGACCGGTAGGTTCGCTTCCCAGAGCAGCAGGCCGATATCGGCCTGTCCGGCACGGATCAGCGGACCGGCGAAGTCACCGATCTTGATGGTGGAGAGCACTGTACCGCCGCGC
>JAADGW010000216.1 GCA_013152145.1 Deltaproteobacteria bacterium | reverse complement strand
AAAGCCGGTTTGAAAATCTTGTCATGCTGGATGAAAAACTCGTCGATTTCAGTTTTACGGTTTTCTCAAAAGCCCCTGATTTCAGCGTCGATAATGGCTGGAACAGTTTTGGAAAATATAACATTGCCTATATCAACGGTTGGCGGATATTGGAAAAAAATGTCGGTAAAGCAAAATCGTTGGTCACCGTCTCAAACCAGAAAGAACTTTTTGCCCTCCTGGCCGGCGATCGGGTCGACCTGGTTATTTATGAAAAATGGCGTGGCATTCACTATTTAAGACAGGCCGGGATAGCCGGTATCTTTGCGGCGACCCCGGCGCTCGCCACAAGAGGGATGTATCTTTACCTGAATAAGAGCTATCAGTACCTGATCCCCGGCCTGGAGAAATCCTTGAGAAAAATGAAACGGTCAGGTCGATATGATGAAATTCTGACCCAAACCCTTGGACCGATGTAACTCTTCAGCCGGATAGCCTCGGGGTGTCCACTTCAAGGGTGTCTGTCACCGGGATGGCGACGGTCAAGCCCCATGGATGGGTTCACGCGGCTTTCGGAGTGGGCCGCGCGGGGCCATCCATCGTGCCGGTGAATGGTTACGGGCCGAAATAACTAACGTCTACCGTCCCGACAAGGTGTGACTTTGGAGAACGTTAAGTTTATAAAAAGTCCAATGGCCAGACGATTAGTGACCTATGTTGCGATCTCCAGCATTGTTTTAACGCTACTCTCGGCCGGCTATCTCGTCTACCAGGAACGGCAATCAGGGTTGCTCCAGATCGGTAAGACGCTGGCCCTTCTGAAAAAGAGTTACCTGCCGGGCCTGAACCACGCTGTATGGGTCTACAACTACGAGCAGGCTGCGGTTTTGCTGGAAGGGGCTTTGGGACTGCCGGATGTTGAATACCTTGCGGTCACCGTTAACGAAGAGATTATTGCTTCTGCCGGAAGATCTGAATCACAGGAAAAGGTGGTCAGGGAATTTCCCCTGATCCGCCATTACAATGATGCTGACATGCAGTTCGGGGTACTGAAGGTTGTTATCAGCCTGGACACAATTTACCAGCGCATAAGATCCCGCACACTGCTGCTGCTCGCCAGCAATGCCTCCATTATTTTCCTGTCCGCGGCCTGCCTGCTGGTCTTTTTTTATCTTGTCGTCGGTCGTCATCTGCAGTCGTTGGCGCATCTGCTGTCCCGGCTGAATATTGATGATTCCGATGAACCGCTTCAGGCTCTTATTGAGCAGAAGAAAGTCCCGGATGAGATCGATAACGTTCTGGCCGCTGTTATCGAGATGCGGAAGAGAACCAGACTTTCGATTGAACGCCTGTCGGACAGTGAGGAACATCTGCACCTGGTCTTCGAAAATGCTCCTGTCTGCCTGTTCCAGGAGGATTTTTCAGAACTTAAAATTGAAATCGACAGACTGAGAGAAAAAGGGGTTCAGGATTTTGATGCCTATTTCAAAGAACATCCCCGGGCTCTGCTTGAGTGTGCCGACAAAATAAAAATCACCAACGTCAATCAGATGGCTCTGGACCTGCATCGTGCCGAATCAAAGGATGACCTCTTTGCGGGGTTGGCCCAGATATTTACCCGCGACAGTTTTGACATCTTCCGGAAAGAAATTACGGTTCTGGCGGCCGGAAAGAACCGCTTCCGTTCGGAATCCACCATTAAAACCCTGGACGGCCGGGAAAAAGAGGTTTTTCTGGAGCTTATCGTTGATCCGAGCAAGGCGGACTGGTCACGAACATACGTTGCAATAACCGACCTGACAGAACTTAAAGATGCCGAGAGGAAACGTCTGGAGCTTGAAACCCAGCTGCGGCAGAAGTTCAAAATGGAGACGGTTGGGTTGATGGCCGGTGGGATGGCCCATAACTTCAACAACAACCTTGCCATTATTCTCGGCAACCTGGAAATCTCTCGCGGCAAATTATCCGCGGACAGTAAAATCATCAATTACCTGGATAGTGCCAAGCTGGCAGTTCTGCGTTCTCGTGATCTGGTGATGCAGATACTTTCTTACAGTCGCAAGGGAGCGCACGACAAAATACCGATACGTTTGGCCCCGCTGGTTGAGGAAACCTATCGACTGTTGTTCTCAACGATTCCCAACACGGTCAGATTGCGACGGATAATCAGTATCGAGAGTGTCAACGCCACCCTCAAGGCCGACGCATCCCGCATTCAGGAAATCCTCATTAATCTCTGCAACAATGCTGTTCATGCCATGGACGAAAAAGGCGACTTGACTATCCGCCTGGAACTGTCCATTGTCCGGGCCGAGGATATCCCGGCCCAGTATCGATGCCTTCCCGGTCGTTATGCCGGACTCAGTGTCAGTGATACCGGTTGCGGGATGTCTGCGGAAACCCTGGAGAGGATCTTTGATCCGTTCTTCACCACCAAAGAGGCCCATCAGGGAACCGGGCTGGGACTCTCAACCGTGCAGGGCATCGTTGATCAGCATGGCGGTTTTATCAAGGTTGCCAGTACCTTGGGGCAGGGGAGCACCTTCTCGCTGTTTTTCCCGCTGGTTGAGGTCCCCGTGGAGAAGGTTGCTCCTCCGGTTCGGCAGTTGCCCAAAGGTGACGAGCGGATCCTGTTTGTTGATGATGAGGAGATGCTCGCCGGCCTGGGAGAAGAACAGCTCACTGCTGCCGGATATCAGGTGACCGCCGTCACCGACAGCCTCGAGGCATTGCGGCTGTTCAAGGCGCAGCCGGAGGCCTTCGATCTGGTTATCACTGATCAGACCATGCCCGAACTCTGCGGCAAAGATTTCATCCGTGAACTGCTCAAAATCCGCCCCGATCTGCCGACCATTCTGCTCACCGGTTACAGCAGTAAAGTGACCGAAGACGAGGTAAAACAGCTGGGCATAAAAGCATTTTGTCTGAAGCCGATGGATCTGTCGGAGATGGTGAAAATTGTGCGGAGAGTGCTGGACAAAGTAAAAGATCCGGGGTGTTGAACACCATGTTCGGACCTGAACCGGACCGATCGGCGGTTGATTTGAACCGTTCGGGGAGAGATTTTTTGAGTTTCGTGCGACGCTGCGCTATATTGCCGGAAGAGCTCTTCTGTTGCGCTTGACTTCCGCAGAATGGAATGGATGCCTTGTCCGAACGTATCCCTGCGCCAAAGCACTGCCCGGCCTTGTCTAAAGTGATTCCCTATGCCAGAAGCACAGACCGATAAACTCGGGGTTAAAGAACTCGTCGCCATGGGGGTCGGTGGAATGGTCGGTGGCGGAATATTCTCTGTCCTCGGCCTGTCGGTCAGTTTAGCCGGGCATGCGGCGCCGATTGCTTTTACTCTGGGCGGGATAATCGCTTTATTGACGGGCTGGTCTTATGCCCGGCTGGGGCTGAAGTTTCATTCCGACGGCGGCAGTTTTACCTATATGGAACGAGCATTCTGTCATCCCAATGTCGCCGCACTGGGGGGCTGGTTGTTGCTGGCCGGATATATCGGCACCCTGGCACTCTACGCCTACACTTTCGGCGTGTACGGTTCTGTTATGCTGGGCGGTACAGCTCATGGTTCTGTCATGCAGCATCTGCTCGAGTCCGGCATCCTGCTGACGTTCCTCGGGGTTAATCTCTACAGCGTAAAAGCCGCCGGGCGGACCGAGGATATTATTGTTATCGTCAAGGTGATTATCCTGTCCTTATTTGCTGTGGCCGGTCTGTTTTACGTCAAAGCAGACCACCTGCTCCCGGTTTTTGATCAGGGCGGGCTCGGGCTGCTGATGGGGACGGCGCTGATTTTTGTCGCCTACGAAGGGTTCGAGCTGATCCCTAACGCCGTCAACGAAATGAAAGATCCGCAGCGTGATCTGCCGCGTTCGATCATGGTTTCCATTCTGATAACGATTGCGATCTATATCCTCGTTTCCCTGGTTGCCGTGGGCAACCTGCGGCCCGCTGAAATTGACAAGTACAAAGAATATGCCCTGGCGGTTGCCGCCAGACCCTTTCTTGGTCACGCCGGTTTCGTGCTCATCGGCCTGGGCGCGCTGCTGTCCACGGCTTCGGCGATCAATGCGACCCTGTTCGGTACCGCCCGCCTGGGCAAGGTCATGGCGCAGGACGATGCGCTGCCGCGTGCGTTTTCAATCAAGGAACGGACGCGGGATATCCCCTGGCTCAGTCTTTGTGTTATCTGCGGGATCACGATCATCTTTGTCAACCTGGCGGATCTGACGGATATTTCTTCGTTCGCCAGTTCTACCTTTCTGCTGGTTTTTTCCAGCATCAATTTTGCCGCGTTCCGTTTGCGCGGGCAGATCAATATCTCGCCGGTGGTTCCTCTGGCCGGTCTGGTGCTGTGTCTGGCCTCATGGCTGATACTGTTCGGCTATCTCTGGCAACACAATCCCCGCAGCCTGGAGTGGATAATCGCTGCCTGTCTGGGGATCGCAGCGCTGGAATTTCTGTTCAGTCAGCGACGGCCGTTTTTCAAGGGGAAGGGCGCGGACAAAGACTGAATCGGTTAGAAAGAATCAACTTTTCGCAAACGGTGAAAAAATGGTCCCCCGGTAGTTAAAAAACTGTGCCGGGCTGAAGCTTATAAACAGGACTGAATAAGGTCGGTTGGTGTGATGACAGAAACACAAAATACCCTGGACGTTATCTGGCCGTTGCTGTTGCACCTGTCAAATGTGGTGGGGGTGCTGATGGCGTTGCTGCTGGTCTCACGGGTCCTGCGCAGCCCGCGTATGCCGGCGGCCACGGTCGGCTGGCTTTTCGCGATTATCCTGGTTCCATTGCTCGGTATTCCACTATATCTCACCTTCGGCGAGCGAAAACTGAAGTCTTTCATAAAACGCAAAACGAAGATCGCCCTGCCCTGTACCTGTGAGACTTACCGCCATCCGGTGCATTCCTTGCTGGTGACGCTCAATATTCCCGCCTCAAGCAAGGATAACCGGGTCGATTTTCATGCGGATGGAGTGGTCGCCTATCAGCAACTGCTCACCTTATTGCAGGGCGCCGAGCATTCAATTGATATTGCTATCTTCGCTCTGGGGGATGATGCTGTCGGGCATGAGGTTCTCTCCCGCCTGACCGGTAAAGCCGCACAGGGAGTCAAGGTCCGTTTACTGCTTGATGGTGTCGGATCGTTCAAGCTGCCGAAAGCACGCTTACGTCCTCTGGTGCAGAGCGGTGGGGAAATCGCCTGGTTTATCCCTGTGCTGCATCGGCCCTTGCACGGGAAAACCAATTTAAGGAATCACCGAAAAATTATCATTGTCGATGAGCAGAAGGTTTGGAGCGGTGGACGGAACCTTGCGTCGGAATACCTGGGTCCCGACTGTTCTTGTGCCCGCTGGGTCGATCTGAGTTATTGCCTGTATGGCTCGGCCGTCGGCAGCTATCGCGCCATCTTCGAGGCGGACTGGCACTTTGCAACGGGAGCATCAAGTGAAGAGAAGAGGGTCGAGGTTGCTGCGCAGATCGCTGCCGGGGACAGTTGGATTCAGGTTGTTCCTTCGGGACCGGATGTTGCCGACGATCCGATTTACGCCGCGATACTGACCGCCTGTTATAAGGCAAAACAGCGCATATCGATTGTCACACCGTACTATATTCCCGATTCCGGGGTGCAGGAGGCGTTGAAACTGGCTGCCTTACGCGGTGTCAAGGTCGACCTGATCCTGCCGGCTCAATCCAATCACCGGCTTGCGGATATCGCCCGCAATCGTTTTCTGCGCGAGTTGGCGCAGGCCAGCGTAAGAATCTGGCTGTTGCCCGGCGGCATGGTCCATGCCAAAGCGCTGGTGGTGGACAGAACCTTTGCCATGGCCGGTTCGGCCAATCTGGATATCCGCAGTCTGTTCCTGAATTGTGAAGTGATGAGTGCCTTTTATACCAAAAAGGATATTGTCTGGCTGGAACACTGGCTGGCCTCTCTGCGGGTGCGATCCGAGCGCTACGGTCTCAAACCGGTGAGTGCTTTTACCGAGGTGCTGGAAGGCCTGGTCCTGCTCGGTGCCTACCAGCTCTGACGGTTTTTTCGTGCGTTCTTTAAGCCGCTTGTTGGGAGCTTGTCAAAATGACGACTCCGGCCGTCAGACAGCTGCCCCCGTCTCTGTCGAGACCATAAAAACATCCCTGAATAAAATAATAAACAACGTAAATACAGCCTGTTGACGGAGGTTTGCCGAGCGTTGGCACGGTTCTGGCCATAGAGGGTTCCCGGTTAGTCATATCGATTCTCGGAGGCATGGATGAACTGTCCAACCCAGATCCGCAAAATATCCGGCGTGCTGTTGTGCCTGCTGCTGTTTTTGTTCAGTGGTGTACCGGTCGTGCAGGCGGCACCGAAAGTGACCTTGACCGGCATGGAAAAGCAGGAAAAGATCGGTAGCACCCGGCTTACTTTCCTGTTTACCGGTCTACCCGATTTTGAAGTTGAGCACTCCGGCCAGCGGGTCGACCTGCTGCTGAAGAACGTCTGGTTTTCAGCCAAACTGCGGCATTTGCCGGAGGATGAGACGGTCGTGAAGATTCTGCTGGCGCAGAAGCATCGTGACCTGTTGATGTCACTGCTGCTGCGACGGCCGCCGCAGCAGGTCATCACCGAATCGAGAAATGATCCGCCGCGGATTATCATGGATCTGTTCTGGGAGGGGGATCAGAACGCGCGGCCCGGGGTTGCTTTCCGGATCGCTGATATGCCGGTTCGCAAAGCGGGTGGTAAAAAGGCCCGGAACTACCAGAAAGAATCCCCCTGGGCCGGACACTGGCGCGATTTTTTCCGGGATTACCAGACCTACTGGAAGCTCAAACTGCCGCTGCATTACAGTTTGCCGCCATTGCCGCCGCTGGTCACCGACCCGGAGAGTCCGCTCTGGCCGCTGCAGCAGTTCGCTGACGCGGGGAAATGGTTGAGTCTACTGCGGCAGGCCGGCCAGCTTGAAGGGTTGCAGGAACAACCGCTCTACCGGTACAAGCTGTTGGTTGCAGAGGCTCAGCTTCGCAGCGGGGCGACCGCGGCAGGCCTGGCGCGATTGCAGGCGTTGCATGACCAGCAGGGCCCGGAACCGGCCCGAGTCAGTTATTTGATCGCTTACGGACAGGCGCTCAGCGGTCAACCGTTTGTTGCGCTGTTAACCCTGCAGGAGTTGTTGCCGAACTTGTCTGCCGAACAACCACTGATGGTGTTCAGCACCCTGCTGGCGGCAGAGACGGCGCTGGCGTCCAACCGCTACAAGCTGACGCTTGGCTACCTGCAGAATGATCAACGGGTCTGGCCGGAAGAATTGCTTGCCGTGGTCAAATTACGGCGCGCCGATGCCCGGGCCGGGCTTGGCCAGTTACCATCGGCGTTGGTCGATTATCATGACCTGCTGGCTGAACCGGGGCTGTTCGATCGCTACCCGTCCTCCTGCAACCGGGCGGCATTCAGCGCTTACCGGAGCGGGGATTATAAATTTGCCAGCCGTCTTTATCGCAAGCTGGTTAATCTGGCCAAAGAGCAGCCGGGCAGGGATCTGCTGCAGTTTGCCGCTGGTGCCTCGGCCTATGCGGCCGGAGATCTGAAGTGGGGCCTGATCGGTTTGCAGAAGGCCAGTCTCGACTGGCCGGGGACTGAAGGGGGAGAGCGGGCCGAGCTGCGCCTGATCGATCACCAGCTGCTCACCGGCGGAGAATCCGGGATGGCCAAGGCGGCCAGTGATTATGGTCGGCTCGGCATCCAGGCCGGTAGTCGGATGGTTCGGGAAGAGGCCACTTTTAAACGGGCCCTGGCGCTCTACCTGCTGGCGGACCACCGGGAAAGTGTCAACGAGTTGATGCATTTCCGACGCGAGTTCGGCAGCTCCAAGTTACGTCGCGAGACCGACCTGCTGTTGCTGGAACAGCTGCCGAAAGTTGTTCACCGGCTGTTGCAACAGCAGCAGGAACTGGACGCGGTGGTGCTGGTCGAACAGAACCGCAAGTTGTTGCTGCGGGGTGGCTTTGATCGGAGCTTTCTGCACGATCTGGCCGGAGCCTTCGACGACCTCGGTCTTTACGCACGGGCCGGCCGTGTCCTGCTCTACATGTTCGATCGAGCCCCGAGCGAAGCCCAGCGCAAGCCGCTTTACCTGCCTCTGGCAGAGTCTTTTCTGCAGCGCAATGAGTTCAAAGAGGCCAGCGGTTATGCTGACCGGTATCTGCAGAAATATCCCCGCGGGGCAGACAGTGCGGCACTCTTCGGGGTACTGCTCGATGCCTTTGAGAAGCAGGGCCGACACGATGAGTTGCTCGCCTGGCTGGCCCGTAAGGATCGTCCCCACAGCCCCGAACTGGAAATCCGGGCCGCCTGGATCTACTGGCAGCAGCAGCGGCTTGAAGATGTCGCCGCAAGCCTTGAACGGGCGCGGCGGGATGGGGGCAAGTTGCAAGTCAAAGAAATGGCACTGCTGGCGGAAGTCTATTATCGGCTGCACCGGAACACCGCGGCGGAAAAAATATATCGTCAACTTGAAGCAGAGTCGGCCTTCAGCTCCCAGGCCCGCTACCGTCAGGCGCAGATCCTGCTGCGCGGACGGAAGCGACGGGATGCACTTAATCTTCTGACACAGCTGGTCGAAGAAGATGGTAACAGTCCGTGGGGGCGGTTGGCCCAGGACTTGCTCATTCAGGAAAAACAGTAGCAAAACCAAGTTGAGTGTCAGAAATCAGGCAGGAGTCAGTTTATGGCAGAGATCAGAATCGTCGATCAAACCATGGCGGTGTTAATTAAAAGTCTTGATTTGCGGGCGCAGAAGCAACAGGTGATCGCGGCCAATATCGCCAACGCGGAAACCCCCGGCTATGCGGCGCGCAAGTTCACTTTCGAGGATGACCTGCGCAAGGCGATTGACAATCCGGAACCGGTCAGACGGACTGGTAACGCCAAGCACATCCCTCTCGGCGCCAATGGTATCAGCGGTGTGCAGGGGCGGATTGTCAAGCAGCGCGACACCAATCCACTGGGGGACGGCAACAGCGTCTCGTTGGATGACGAGATGTTCGATCTGGCCGAAAACGAGCTGCTTTTCGAGGCCGGCAGCCAGATGCTGAAGAAAAAACTGAGTATGCTCAAGTACGCGGTCAGTGACGGCCGTTAGGAGGTTCCATGGACATTTTTACAACCATGAAGATCAGTGCTTCGGCACTCAAGGCCCAGCGGATCCGGATGAATACCATCAGCTCCAACCTGGCCAACATCGAAACCACCCGCACTCCCGACGGTGGCCCTTATCGCAAGCGCGAAGTGGTTTTTCAGACCAGCGAGCAGGGGTTCGCTGATGCCCTCGATTCTCGCATGCGGGATGCGGCCCCGGGAGTCGAGGTTGCTTACATCCAGGCCAGCAGCAAGCCGCCGCAGATGGTTTACAATCCGTCTCACCCCGACGCTGATGAACAGGGCATGGTGGCGATGCCGAACATCGATCTGGTTGAGGAGACTGCCGACATGATGTCTGCCAGCCGCGCCTATGAGGCGAATGTGACGGTCGTCAAATCGGCCAAGCGGATGGCACTTAAAGCTTTGGAAATCGGACGTTAAAGGTGATTTATGAATTCAGTTGCTGACATAACCATGAAGGCGCATCTGCAAGGTCTCGCGGAGACGAAACCGGCCCCGATCCAGAATATCAGCGGCAAGTTTGCCGAGGCGCTTAAAGATTCGCTGAGCGAGGTCAACCAGGCCCAGATCGCTGCCGACCGGGCCGCCGAACAGGTCGCCGCCGGAAAGACCAAGAACCTGCACGAAGCGATGATCAAGCTGGAAGAGGCGGATATTTCGTTGCGGATGGTGGTTCAGGTTCGCAACAAGGTGGTTGAGGCCTACCAGGAAGTCATGCGGATGCAGGTGTAACACAGCCCACCGGTTGATATTCGCACAATTGATCCCGCAGGAGGATGTTGATGGCTGAAGATGCATTGGAAAAAATAACCCCCGAAAAAAGAACCATCCTTGATGTCTTTAAAGAGTGGTCACTGGCCCGCAAGCTGAGCCTGCTCGGGGTGACCCTGGTCAGCGGCCTGCTGTTTGCGGCGATTATCATGCAGGCCCAGGTGGCGGATTACAGCCTGTTGTTCGCCAACCTGCCGGGGCGTGATGCTTCTTCGGTGATTGAGTGGTTGAAAGAGCGCAAGATCCCTTACCGGCTGGAGGATGGGGGTAAGAATATTCTGGTTCCGGCCGACAAGGTTTACGAGGCGCGCATCGAGCTGGCCGGTTCCGGCTTGTCGGAGGGCGGTGTCGGCTTCGAGATTTTTGACAAACAGAGTTTCGGCATGACCGACTTTGCCCAGAAGGTCAATTATCTCCGCGCCCTGCAGGGCGAGCTGATCCGGACGATCACCTCGCTGGGGCCGGTTGAAGGGGCGCGGGTCCACTTGGCGCTGCCGGAAAAACGGCTGTTCCGGGAACAACAGCAGCCGGCCACCGCCGCAGTGATCATCAAGCTTTTTTCCGGGCGGACCCTCAAAGAATCACAACTGCAAGGGATTATTCATCTGGTTGCCGGCAGCGTCGAAGGGCTGGATGCCGAGAATGTAACAGTCGTCGATTCGAGCGGCAGGGTCCTGTCGAAAAGCCGTTCTGATGAAATGGCCGGGCCGATGACGCCCGGTATGCTGGAATATCAGCGGACCATGGAGCGCCGTCTGGAAATCCGTGCCCAGTCGTTGCTTGATCGGGCGCTCGGGGCCGGCAACTCGCTGGTGCGGGTGAATGCCGACGTTGATTTCGATCAGCGCGAGCGGGTCGAAGAAGCGCTCGATCCGAACGGCGCCGTGGTCGTCAGTGAACAGACCAGCAGTGAAAAAGGCAGTGCCAAAATTGCCGGCGGCGTTCCCGGGGTCGTCTCCAATCTGCAGGCGGCCGGGACCAAGGTCGGTACCACAAGCACCCCTTCCAGCCGGACCAACGAGGTGGTGAATTACGAGATGAGCAAGGTCGTCAGCAAGACCGTGCGCTCGGTGGGGACGATCAAGACCCTGTCGGTCTCCGTGCTGGTGGCCGACAAGCTGACCCCGGGTGCTGAGGGGGCCGGGCCGACGGCGAAGCCGCGCAGTGCAGAAGAGCTCAAAGAGATCGGCAAGATGGTGCGGACCGCGCTTGGTATCAACGATGCCCGCGGTGATCTGATTTCGGTGGTTTCAATGCCGTTCGAAAGCGGTTTCGAGTCGGAGCCGCTGCCGCCGCCGTCATTGATCCAGAAAATCTACCCCTTCATGCCGCTGATCAAGTACGGTCTGCTCGCGGTTGCCGCACTGATGGTGTATCTGCTGTTCCTGCGTCCGCTGCTGCGGACTTTGCAGGGGGCTTCGGAAGAGACGGCGCCGATGAAGACGGTGGAAGAACTTGAGGCGGAGCTGCAGGGCGAGAGAGGTACCCCGCTGCTGGGCGGCCCCAGTGATCCCCTGGCACAGATCCGCCAGGAAGTTCTCGGCGGCGATATGATGCCGGTTCAGGTGGTGAAAAACTGGTTGCGCGAAGAACCGGCTGAATCCTGATATCTCTGATCTGTGTGTGCGGGAGTGATTTGTGTTAAAGGCGAAACATCTATCTGGAGCCAAAAAGGCGGCGTTACTGTTGCTCTGCCTGGGCGAAGAGGCCACGGCGAAGATTTTCGAGGCCCTCGATGACGGCGAAGTGCGGGAGATCAGCCGCTGTATGATGGATATCGAACATGTCGATCCGGCCGTGGCCCGCGAGATTCTGGAAGAATTCAAAGAATCCAGCCGTGGCGATGTCGGGGTTTATATCCGCGGCGATGAGTTTGCCAAGCACGCCATCCTCGGTGGCTCGGACAGCGATCGGGCCAGGTATCTGCTCGACCAGGTTTCCGCCGGGATCGAGGGGCGGCCGCTGGAAACCATCTCCAAAATGCATCCGCGGATGGTCTCCGGGTTGCTGGAAAATGAACATCCGCAGACCGTGGCGCTGATCCTCTCAACCCAGAAAGAGGACCACACCAGCCGCATTCTGGCAGAGCTGCCCGATGAGGCCCGCGGTGAGGTGATGTACCGGATTGCCAAGCTCGATAACGTTTCACCCGATGTGATCAACCAGATTGAAGATGCCCTGCAGCGCGAAGTCGGGGTTGTCGTCGGTCGTGACCGCAAGCAGGTCGGCGGCATTGAAAAGGTGGTGGAAATTCTCGGCAAGATGGAAAAAGGCGCTGACCAGGTGATTCTCACCAGTATTGAAGCGGTCGATCCCGACATGGCGGAAGAGATCCGCCGGATGATGTTCACCTTCGAGGATCTGGCCTTGATCGACAATCGCGGCATGCAGGCGATTCTGCGCGAGGTCAGTACCGATATGCTGACTCTGGCGCTGAAGACCGCCTCCGATGCCATCAAAGAGAAGATCTTCAGCAACATCTCCCAGCGTGCCGCCGATATGATCGCCGAAGATCTGGAAGCGATGGGGCCGCGCAAGCTGTCTGAGGTTGAGGCGATGCAGATGGAAGTGGTCAAGGTCGCCCTCAAGCTGGAAGAAGAGGGCAGCGTTGTGATACCGGGTCGTGGCGGAGGTGGCGATGAACTTGTCTAAGGTTTATCGTGGTGTCGAGACCGGCGAGCTGAAAGAGTTCCAGTTCCGTTCCTTCGGCGAGGGTGAGCCGCACTCGTCATTGGGGAGAGAGGCCTTCACCCAATCGGGGCCTGTCGAGACGGCCATCCCGCTCGCGGCAGCTCCGGCCGACCTGTCGTTGTCGCAACAGCTGGAAGAAGCTTATGCCCGTGGCCGGCAGGACGGCCTGACGGAGGGTGAACAGCGGCTCGAATCAACCCTTCAGGCTTTGACCCGGGCGCTGGAGGATGTCAGTCGGCTGCGCGAGTCATTGGCCCGGACCGGCAGTCAGGACATGTTGCGGTTGGTGATGGCGGTGGCCGAACAGATTATCCGCCGGACGGTCGAGGTTGATCCGACGGTGATCCTGACGGTAATCGAAAACGCCCTGCAGGCCTCGGTACGGGCCGACAGTTATCGAATCCGCATCAATCCGGCCGATCTGGAAGGGGTCACCAGGCAGAAACCGCTGTTTCTCGCCAGCCTCAGCGGGCTGAAAAACTTAAGCTTTGAGGTTGATGCGAGTATCTCTCCGGGGGGCTGTCGGGTCGATTCGGAACTGGGGGATGTCGATGCCACCATCGAAACCCAGCTGGAGACGATCCGCCAGGCTCTCAGTGAAGCGATA
The DNA here is from genome assembly GCA_013152145.1 of Deltaproteobacteria bacterium. Lineage (GTDB taxonomy): Bacteria > Desulfobacterota > Desulfuromonadia > Desulfuromonadales > Geopsychrobacteraceae > Malonomonas. The sequence goes on along the minus strand of JAADGW010000216.1, from coordinate 7,133 downwards.
ACGGACGGCTGATGCAGGATCTGGTCGCACGCATCAAGGCGGTCAATCCGCTCAGGGTCAGTGGCAAGGTGACCCAGATCGTCGGCCTGGTGGTCGAAGGCTACTGTCCGGCGGCGACCGTCGGCACCCTTTGCCAGCTGATCCCCCTGGGCGGCGGCGGAGCGGTCCCGGCCGAAGTGGTCGGGTTCAGAAATTCCCGGGCTCTGCTGATGCCGCTCGGTGAACTGCGTGGATTGGGGCCCGGCAGCCTGATTCAGGTGGTGCGCGACAGCGCCACCCTGCCGGTCGGTGATCAGCTGCTCGGCCGGGTGATCGATGCCCTCGGGCAGCCGCTTGACGAACGGCCGCTGGCCTCCTGCGAAGAGGAATACCCGCTCTATGCGTTGCCGGCCAGCCCGATGGCGCGCAATCCGATTGTTCGCCCCCTCGACCTGGGGGTGCGGGCGCTCAACGGTATGCTCACCTGCGGCCTCGGTCAGCGGATGGGGATTATGGCCGGCTCCGGGGTCGGCAAAAGCGTGCTGCTCGGGATGATGGCCAAGCACACCCACGCCGATGTCAACGTCATCGCCCTGATCGGCGAGCGCGGCCGTGAGGTGCGCGAGTTTATCGAACGTGATCTGGGCCCGGAGGGGCTGGCCCGTTCAGTGGTGGTCACCGCGACCTCCGATGTCTCACCGCTGTTGCGGATGCGCGGCGCCTTTGTTGCTACCACCATCGCTGAATATTTCTGTGCCCGGGGCAAAAATGTGCTGCTGCTGATGGATTCGGCAACCCGTTTCGCCATGGCGATGCGTGAGGTCGGACTGGCGATCGGTGAGCCGCCGACCACCAAAGGCTACACCCCGTCGGTGTTCGCCACCCTGCCGAAGCTGCTCGAGCGGGCCGGAAGTTTCAAGGGTAAAGGCAGCATTACCGGTCTCTATACGGTGCTGGTGGAAGGGGATGACATGAACGAGCCGATCGCCGACGCGGTCCGCTCGATCCTTGACGGGCATATCGTCCTCTCCCGCGACCTGGCGGCGCGTAATCATTATCCCTCGATCGATATCCTCAACTCCGCCAGCCGGGTCATGCGTGACATCGTCAGCCCGGAGCATCTGCAGATGGTCGGCCGGATCCGCGAGATCATGGCAACCTTCAAGGAGGCCGAGGATCTGATCAACATCGGTGCGTACGCCGAAGGGAGCAACGGCAAGATCGATTATGCCATCTCGCGCATCGAGGCGATTACCGAGTTCTTGCGTCAGGGGATGAACGACGCGGTCGATCTTGACACCACGATAGAGGAAATGGCTGCGCTGATTCAGGATCGGCGCCAGCAGTCGGGATAGTTGCATGGCAAAAAAATTTAAATTGCAGTCGGTGCTGAACTATCGACGGTCTCTCGAGGATCAGGCACAGCAACTGCTGGCGACCAGTCTGCAACACAAAGGCGAGCTTGTCGCTGAACTGGAGTGTCGACGAACCGCCTTGAAACAGTATGACCGTGAGCTGAAACGGCGCCAGCAGGAGGGTCTGACGGTGGCCGAGATCGATATCTTCGAGACGCAGATTCACCACTGTCGCCGGTTGATGGAGCAGTTGCAGCAGGAGCTTGAGCGTCTGGAACGACAGATTATCAGCGAACGTAAAGAACTTCTCAACGCGGCGCGGGACAAGCAGGTGATGGAAAAACTGAAAGACCGGCAGGAGGCCGAATATCGCAAGGAATTGAGCCGCAAAGAGCGTGAAATTCTCGATGAAATCAGCCTCCGCAGCAAAGGGGACATGTCATGAAAGGTCGCGTCATGCTGGTTGCTCTGGCCCTTCTGTCGATCGGATTGCCGATCAGGGCGCAGGATCTGGCGGCAAACCTGCCGATCAAATCGGTGGAAGAGCGGCGGATTCTGGTTTCGATCGAGCGGGAACGGGAAAAACTGGATCAGCGGGAAGCTGATCTCGACAGTCGCGAATTGCAGCTAAAGACCCTGGAAAGCGAAGTCGATAAGAAACTCGCGGCGATGCAGGAGCTCAGGGGGAAGCTGGTCAAACTGCTCAATCTCAAGAAAGCTGAAGAAGGCCGTCGGGTCGGTGAGCTGAGCAAGATTTATGAAAAGATGGAGCCGACCAAGGCCGCCCTGCTGATCAAGGATCTCGATCAGCAGCTGGCCATCGAACTGCTGATCGGTATCAAGAAAAAAACCGCCGGTCAGATTCTTGACAACCTTGATGTCGAAACCGCAACCAAGCTGAGCAAGGCTTTTACCGAAATACCGGTGAAAGATAAATCGGGCTACTGATTCTACGGCCCGCAAGCAACACAATCCACAGGAGAGGAGGTGAAACAGATGCAAGCATTGTCCATGATCGACAGGGGTGCCAAAGCACCCGAAACTGTTGTCCCGGTTAAATCGGCGGACCCGCAGAGCAAGCCGTTCGGCAAAGTGTTGGGCGAACAGCACACGCCGGAACCGGTGTCGCAGAAAGATGCCGGGAAAGCACCAGCGAAAAAAACGGCGACTGGCGGTAACGGTAAGGATGAACAGTCTGTGCAGCAACAGCCTGTTGAGCCAAAGGGCACGGCGGACAAGCCGCAAGTTTCAACTGATGCTTCAACGCCGGGTGTCACCCCGGTTAAGGTTGCCGCTCCGGCGGGTACTGCCGTGCAGACCGGGCCGGACTTGCAGCAGCTGCTGGTCAGCTTGATGCAAACGATCGCCGCGGGTGACGCGGAGCCGGCCGACGCGAAGCCGGCTGATACCGAGTCCGGATCGATGGAAAAACTGTTGACCCGGCTGGTGCAGCAGCTCGACGGCAGTGAGCTCAAAGGTGAACAGGTGGTGGCCGGTATCGATTTGTCGGCATTGGCGGAGCAACTGCAGAAAATCAACACCGAGGGTGATGATGAGCAATTGAAAGAACAGCTGGTCGGGCAATTGAAAGAACAGCTGGCCAATGAGCAAGGTCTGGCGGCGAATGCGGAGTTGGCGGCAGCATTGCTGCCGATCACCGATCCGCAGGCAACGGCACCAAAATTGATCGAAAATCTGGGTCGGGCACGTCAGCTTTTACAGCAGGCTATCGATTCCGTTACCATGCAGAAGGTTCCGCAGGAGGCGACAGCGGCTGCGGTGGCGATAGATGAACCGGTGGCGACAGATGAACCGGTGGCGAAGACGGCGTTGTTATCGGCCGCGGAGACTGCCGAGCCGATCGATCCACGCTTTGCCGGCTTGCTCAAACCGCGGAGTGAAAAGCACCCGTCGCAGCAACCCCTGCACGAAGCCGTGCGGGGACACAACGCAACGGTGAAATCAAACCCGGCGGCAGCGGTGACCGAAGCTGTTCCGCCGCCGAGCGAAGGACCGCCAGCGGCGCACAAAGCGGCTGAGTTTGTCGAGCAACTTGCCCGTGGCCCGAAACCGGCGCTGGATAATCTGGTTCAGCAAGCACAAGGTCAGACACATCCGGCCGCGGCGGTACAGACTCAGGGGCTGGACGGCGGTAAACTGATGCCGCAGACCCCGACGGTGCAACTGCCGAGCGGCCAGCAGGTAGCCGAAAGTCAGATTTTTGACCAGGTTGTGGCCCGCTTCTCCGGGAGTTTCAACGGTGAATCGGGGCGCATGGTGTTGCGCCTGCAACCGGCCGAACTCGGGTCGTTAAAGCTTGACCTGATGGTTGAAGGTGATCGTATTCGGGCCAACATTCACGCCCAGAGCCTGCAGGTTCGAGAGGTGCTGGAGCGGCATTTGCCGCAACTGCGCAACGCGCTGGCTGAACAGGGATTGAAAATCGACCAGTTCCAGGTGAATGTCAATCAGGAGCAGAGTCGACAGAACCCGTTTGATCAGCCTGCTCAGCAGCAGCAACACCAGCAGCACAACGCTTCACATGCACAACCGCGGTGGCAGCCGCTCCGGGACGCTGAAGAACAGATCATTCCCCTTGCTCACCTGATGCAGAATGGTGGCGGAGGTATCAGTCTCCGCGTGTAACGAAAAATCTGAAGAAAGGAGGTACGGATGTCAGCTATCAGTGGAATCAGTACCGGCGATACCAGCCCACGATTCAAGACTGAAACCCAGGACGCATCGATGGGAAAAGATGATTTTCTCAAGTTGCTGGTGGCTCAGCTGCAAAATCAGGACCCGATGAACCCGGCTGATCCGACCGAGTTTACTTCGCAGTTGGCTCAGTTCAGCCAGCTTGAACAGTTGAGCAATATCAACAGCAGTCTCGATGGCTTGGATACCATGAGCAGTGAGATGGAGCGGATGTCGGCTTTGGGTCTGATGGGTCAGGAAGTGGTGGCCCAGACCGAGCAGTTCCATTTCAACGGTGAACCGATGCAGTTCGGTTATCGTCTCGATACCCCGGCTGATGATGTCAAGATGTACGTGCTCAATCAGAGCGGTTCAACCCTGACGACCATTTCGGCGAAAGAGACCGATCCCGGTCAATATTTTGTCGATTGGGACGGCTACAGTGATTCCGGCATGCCGTTGCCGCCGGGCGACTACTCACTGGTGGTTCGGGCGGTCGATCAGGACGAGAAGTTGCTGCAAGCCGACAGCTTGATCAGGGGACGAGTCGCTGCGGTCGACATGAGCGACGGGAGCACCCAACTGGAGACCAGCGCGGGGATCTTCCCGATGAGCAAAGTCGAGCGGGTCGGAGCGGCCCTGTGAACGATCGGATGACCATTATTCCGCAACCGATCAGCCCGGCCCGGCTGAAACCGCCCGCCCGCCGTCAACCGTCGGCACCGGTGGCCGGACAATTCGACCAGCTGCTGCGCAAGCAGATCGACCGGCAGGGCGTAAAGTTTTCCAAACATGCGGTCGATAGAATGAACAGCCGAGGGATTCAGTTCAGCCCCAATCAGCTGCAACGGCTCGAACAGGCGGTCTCGCAGGTGGAAGCCAAAGGGGGCAAAGAATCTCTGGTGATGATTGATGACACCGCCCTGGTGGTGAGTGTCAAGAATGATACCGTGGTCACCGTTGTCGATAAAGAACAGATGAAGAACAACGTCTTTACCCATATCGACAGCGCCGTGATCGCTTAACCGAACCGGTCCTCTTCGAGGAGGTTCGCGGGCCGCCGACCGATTGACGCGGCTCACATCTAAAGGAGTGACAAGATGGGTGTCTCCAGTTCCCTGTACAGTGGTGTCAGTGGATTGAATGCCAACGGTAACGCCATGAGCGTTATCGGTAATAATATCGCCAACGCCAACACCGTCGGTTTCAAATCGAGCCGGGCGATCTTCGGTGACCTGCTCTCCAGTCAGATTTCCGGTTCCGGTGGTATTTCCCAGGTCGGTCGCGGGGTCGGCCTGTCGATTGTCGATAATATCTTCAGCCAAGGGACCTTTGAAAACACGGAAACCAACACCGACCTGGCGGTTGAGGGATCCGGTTTTTTCATCGTCAGTGATCCGACCACCGGTAACTCGGTGAACGATTATACCCGTGCCGGTGCCTTCCGGTTTGATGCCAACGGTTATCTGGTCAACCCGGAAGGTTACAACGTCATGGGGTTTCAACTGGATACCAACGGCAACACCTACGGTGACCTGGTACCGGTCTGGGCTAATACCCAGTCCTTCACCGCCGCCGGGCCGACCGCCAATATCACCCTGAATACCAATATCGACTCCGACTCGGTCGCCATTCCGGCAGGTTTTGATATCAACAATCCGGCCGCCAGTTCACATTACGCAACCTCGATACAGGTATTCGACAGCCTCGGCAGTACCCACCTGATGACCACCTACTTTACCAAGACCGCCAATCAGAGCTGGGAGTGGAATACCGTCGTCGATGGTGGTGAGGTGACCGGCGGCACCGCCGGAACCCTGGAGCTGGTCGGTGAGGGGGTGTTGAATTACGATGCCAGCGGCAACCTTGATCTGACCACCTCGGGGACCGGCAATCCCCTGGCCACCGCCGGAGTCTTCACCACCGCCGCCGGAACCCTCGACTGGGTGAACGGCGCGGTACAGACCCAGCAGATCTCCATCGACATGCAGACCACCCAGTATGCCAGCCCCTCAGTGGTGGTTTCTCAGGAGCAGGACGGTTACGGAACCGGGACGCTGGTCAAGTTGAGCATCGATGAAGTCGGCAACATCGTCGGTAATTTTTCCAACGGCACGCCGCGCAAGTTGATGCGGCTCGCGCTGGCCAAGTTCACCAACCCGGGGGCTCTGACCAAAGCCGGTAACAACATGTTTTCCGAGAGCGGCAACTCCGGTCCGTCGACCATCGGTACCGTCGGCTCCGGGGTCGGGAATATCTTTACCAACGCCCTGGAGCTGTCGAACGTCGACCTGGCCCAGGAATTTGTCAAAATGATCACCACCCAGCGCGGGTTTTCGGCCAACTCAAAAACCATCACCACCACCGATGAGATGCTGGCCGAGGTTATCAGCCTGAAGCGTTAAGTTTTGAGTGGTCAAAATCATGACATGCGGATCCGCCGTCCCTGCAAGGGGGCGGCATTTTTATGTCTGTTGTCGGTCGTGGTTTTTTCCGGAAGTGTAACATGCTGAGATATAAGCATAAAAAAAATAAATCACGCGGACCTGACAGCTGGCGCAAAATTTGCTGAACCGTTAGGTGCTACTAAGTTTCAGACGTGATCGGTTCACGACAAGATAGAGGATGACTCATGGATTTAGCGACAATAATCGGCCTGGTAGCCGCCTTCGGGCTGATGATCAGTGCGATCATGCAGGGGGGGCCACTGCTGATCTTCCTCGATATTCCGTCTGTGATGATTGTTGTTGGCGGGACCATCGGTATGTCTCTGGTGCATTTTCCGTTCGGTGACATCCTTGGCGCTTTCAAGGTTGCCCGCAATGCTTTTTTTCATAAGGCGACCTCTCCGGTCGACACCATCGGCAAGTTGATCAACTATGCCGGGAAAGCCCGGAAAGAAGGAATCCTTTCTCTGCAGTCGGTGATGAACGAGATTGATGATGAGTTTTTCCTGAAGGGTTTGCAGATGGCGGTGGATGGCCAGGAGCCGGAAGCCCTCAAGGAAATGTTGGAAAAAGAGATCGAATATGTCATGGAGCGCCACGACAAGGGTGCCGATATCTTTGCCACCTTCGCCGCCTATTCTCCGGCAATGGGGATGAT
>JAADGW010000223.1 GCA_013152145.1 Deltaproteobacteria bacterium | reverse complement strand
GCATCGGCCGGGCAAAGCGGACATCCAGATCTTTCCAGCGCATCGATTTTTTAAACGAAATCCGGCTGATCACGCGGGGCAGGATTTCCCTCAACTGGTCAACCGATGCTCCCCCTTCAATCACCTTGGAAAGAAACAGGTAGGCACCTTTTTTGGTTTCGATGGTTTTTAATTCGGTAACGTCAACCCCGTTGGTCCGGGCGAAACCTTCCGCGGCTTTAGTCGGTCGACCGTCAGCATCAAACGCGATCCGAGCCGGTGGACCGGTAATTTCCAGCACCTGCCGTTGTTGCTGTCGGGCCACATGCTGAAAGGATATCGCCAGCCGGCGCGGAGTTGCGAAGGTCCGGATTTCACCATAGCTGATACGGGCGCTATCCAGCTCCTGACAGAGCAGACGTTGCATATCATCAAGGGCACGCGGGATGAATCCAGCGGGAATCTCTTCGGTACCCAGTTCAAGAAATAGTTCTGCAGACATGTCCTTCTCCAAGTTCAAACATCGGTCAGCGGTTACCGCTGACCGAGCATCATTTTTTCAGCAGGGGGAAGTCGAGCTTTTCACGTTGTTTCACGTAACCTTCGGCGCACAACTTCGACATGTTACGCACCCGACCGATATAGCTGGCCCGTTCGGTAACCGAAATAGCACTGCGCGCATCGAGCAGGTTGAACGCGTGCGAACCTTTCAGGACAAAATCGTAGGCCGGGAAGACCAGATCTTTTTCTGCCAGTCGGACGCACTCCTTTTCATACATCTCAAACAGCTGAAAAAGCATGTCGGTGTCGGCTTCTTCGAAATTGTAGTGGGAAAATTCGACCTCGGTCTGATGGTGGATGTCACCGTATTTGATCCCTTCGATCCACTCCAGATCGTAGACGTTGTCAACCCCCTGCAGGTACATCGCAATCCGCTCGCAGCCGTAAGTAATCTCACCGGAGATCGGCTTCAAATCGATGCCGCCACACTGCTGAAAATAGGTGAACTGGGTAATCTCCATCCCGTCCAGCCAGACCTCCCAACCCAGGCCCCAGGCACCAAGAGTCGGCGACTCCCAATCGTCCTCAACAAAACGGATATCATGGGCCAGCGGATCAAGACCGAAACTCTTCAACGAGTCGAGATAAAGGTCCTGAATATTCTGCGGTGAAGGTTTGAGAATCACCTGAAACTGGTAATAGTGCTGCAACCGGTTGGGATTTTCCCCGTAGCGCCCGTCGGTCGGCCGCCGGGACGGCTCGACATAAGCCACGTTCCAGGGCTCGGGGCCGAGAACCCGCAGGAAAGTCGCCGGATTAAACGTACCGGCGCCTTTCTCGATATCATAGGGTTGTTGAATAATGCAGCCCTGCTTGGCCCAGTAATTCTGCAGGGAAAGAATCAGATCCTGAAAAGTCACATTACCTCCAAAAAAATGCTGCCGCCGAAACGGGCGGGAAATACGCAGCAGACAGTCCGACCGCGAGTGTAACTTTCGCCCTAATGGATGTCAAGAATCACCCTCGTTCAGCGTGATTGTAGAAATTTAAGGGAGTTAGGTTGTCGCGGCAGGACACTGTCGAGAACCTGAGTGAGAAGGGCTCCGCCCTCCCGCAGAGTCTGCGGTCCGAAGCGAAAACCGGTAAAGCGGCAGTGCGTCACATTGAGACTCCGGGCCAGCGATCCGATCGTCCCCAAGTCAACCGGAATCCCGCTGCCGGCGGCGCATTGCAGACAAAGACTGCCGCCGCGGCTGACATCGAAACGGACCTCCTCATCAACAAAAATCCGCAGACACTCGCTGCAATGCAACAGGTGCGGGATATAACCGAGCAGGTACACCAGGCGCAGTTCCAGCAGCAGCCGGGCACTGTCGGGGCCGCCACCCTGTTCAAGATAATCGAGAAAAGCACAGAGCAGCTCAAAAATCTCCCGCTGCGGCTGACCCTCATCAACCAGCAGTTCGACCAGCTCAACGGCATATCCGGCCAGCGCCAGCCGTTTCAGATCGGTACGCAGTCCGCTGCGGCAATCGAGCAGTTCGGCCTCCTGTAACGACCAGAGCTGCCCACGACCTTCACGCCAATGCACAATCAGCTGGTTGAAGGGTTCCAGAGCCGCAGCAAAGCGCTTTCGGCTTTTTCGGGCGGCCCGGGCAAACCCCTTCTGCAGACCGAACTCGACGGTCAACAGTGAGACAATCCGGTCAGCCTCTGCATAGTCGATACAGCGCAGGACCAGCGCTTCGCAGCGATGTAAACGGCCCGCCACGCGAACAACCTAGGTGAGATGCTGCAGAAAAAAAGTAGCCGTCGTGAAATAGATCAGGATTCCGGTAATATCATTGACGGTCTGGACAAAAGGACTGGAGGCGATTGCCGGGTCAATACCGATCCTCTTGAAAAAAGAGGTCACCAGGACCCCCATGCAGGCGGCGACAGAAATTGCCACGGCCATGGCAATGCCGACAACCAGACCAAGATAGAGATTACGCTGCCAGACCAGGGCAACAACACAGATCGTCAGACCGCAGACCAGACCCATGATCAGGCCAACCCGCAATTCTTTCAGAAAAACCTTCCGCAGCATGGAAAAATCGATTCTGCCGGTGGCAAAACCGCGCACCATGATCGTCGAGGTCTGGCCACCGACGTTCCCTCCCATACCGGTAATGACCGGAATAAATGAAATCAACATAATCGCCTGCTCCAGAGTGGCCCGAAAAACCCACATCAGGGAGCCGGTGATGACCCCGCCGGCCAGAGTCGTCAGCAGCCAGGGAAGACGCAGGCGGGCAACCTGAAATGACTTGTAACCATAGAGCAGTTCCTCCTCAGTGGTCCCGGCCATGCGCAGAATATCTTCGGTGGCCTCATCGCGCATAACGTCGATAACGTCATCCACGGTAATCAAGCCCATCAGCTTGCCATGCTCATCAACAACCGGGATGGCAAGAATGTTGTACTTGGCCACCAGGGCCGCAACCTCCTCCTGATCCATGTCGGTCCGGACCCTCAAAACATCTGTCGTCATAATATCCTGCAGGGGAGTTGCCGGCGGAACAGTCAACAACTGCCGCAAGGACAAAACTCCGACCAGGTGATTATGCTCATCAACTATATAGAGGTAAAAAACCATCTCGTAGTCTTCAGCGTCCTGCAACAACTCGATCGCCTGGCGGACCGTCAAGTCCTGCGCGAGGAGAAAACATCTGTCGACATGATACCGCCGGCAGTCTGTTCTCCGTAACCTAACAGCTGCTCAACATCTTCAGAATGTTCCGTGTGCAGGGCAGAAAGGATAACCTCAGCGAGGTCCTCGGGCAAACTCCGGATCAACTCGGCGCTATCATCATCCGCCATCCGTTGCACCAGTGAGATAAGAAATTTTTTATCGAGTAATTCCGCTAACTTGACCCGTGAATCGGATTCAATCTCACTGAACACATCTGCTGCCCTCTCCAGATCCTGGATATATTCGAGCAGTTTTTTTTGGTCTTTAGGGGGAAAATAACGGAACAGGTGGGCAATATCAGCAGGATGGATTTTCCCGAGAGCTTTCCTCAGATTGGTGGCAGCACCACGACGCAGCAACTTGCTGACAGATCCTTGGAGTACCTGCATTTTTTGTTCGTGCATCAGAACCTCCCTGACACTCCGAAACGAGCTCGGCAAAAAAGATAAGTAAACTATTCAGCAGCACGGTGGATGACCTCGCGCTACCCATTCCAAAGGGCCGCATGAACCCATCCATGGGGCTTGACTGTCGCCATCCAGGCGACAGACACCCTTGAAGTGGGCACCCCGAGGCCATCCTGCTGAAGAGTTACAAAGATAAAAGATGAAATGGTAAAATCGCTGTGAAACTAACACTCAGACCGGTCTGAGTCAAACGGCCGCCAACTCCGCATAAAAAAAGGGACAAGGAAATGACTCCCTGCCCCTTTCACACTCTGAAAAACTGACGTTATCAGCCTTCAGTCTTTTCTTCCACAGAAGTTTCCGGTGCAGAATCGGAGGTTTCAGCGGCTGGAGGTTCCACGACCGATTCGGCAGCAGCAACCGGTGCAGCGTTCTTGGTCTTGGGAGTAAACTCTTCTTCTACCAACTCAATGATCGACATCGGGGCGTTATCGCCCTGACGATTCTCAAGCTTGATGATCCGGGTATAACCACCGGGACGTTCTTGATAGCGCGGTGCAATCATCTCAAAGAGCTTGCCGACAACTTTGGGGTCACGAATAACCTGTAAAGCCTGACGACGCGCGTGCAGATCACCACGTTTGCCCAGCGAAATCATCTTGTCTACAAGCTTGCGCAACTCTTTGGCTCGGGTAACGGTGGTGGTGAGCTTCTCATATTCAAAAAAAGAGGTCACCATGTTCCGCATCATATGCTGGCGATGATCTGGCTTACGGCCAAGTCGTCTGCCGGTTTTATTGTGACGCATTCTGTTTGGTTCCTTTCTACAAACTTTTAAAAGGGCTATTCGTCGTCCTGCCCTTTTTGGATCAATTTCAGGTATTCCGGATCGGGGAAATTTTCCACCTTCATTCCGAGACTCAGACCCATTTCAGCCAGAATGTCCTTGATCTCATTCAATGACTTGCGGCCGAAGTTCTGGGTCTTGAGCATTTCAGCTTCAGTCTTCTGGACCAGCTCACCGATCAGGTTGATTTGTGCATTCTTCAGACAGTTTGCACTTCGTACTGACAGCTCCAGCTCCTCAACCGAACGATAAAGGTTCTCATTGATTTTATGGGTTTCGCTATCCTCTTGTTCCGGGACCGGCTCATCCGTCTCATCAAAATTGATAAAAATCTGCAGCTGCTCCTTGAGAATTTTAGCCGCATAAGCCACTGAGTCCTCAGGTTTAACACTGCCGTCGGTGGTCACTTCAAGCGTCAACTTGTCATAATCGGTAATCTGTCCGACACGAGCATTGGAGACGTTAAAATTAACTTTGACAATCGGAGTAAAGATCGCATCGATCGGAATGGTACCAACCGGTGCATCCTCGTCACGATTTTTATCCGCCGCGACGTACCCCTTGCCCATCGCAACGGCCCATATCGATTTCCAGATCGGTCTCGTCACCGCAGGTCGCAATATGATGATCGGGGTTGAGAATTTCGACATTATTATCGGTAATAATATCTCCAGCCTTAACCACCCCGGCACCCTTTTTCACGATCCGGACGTTGCGCGGGTCATGTCCATGCAGGCGGACCTTGACACCCTTCAGATTGAGGATGATATCGGTAACATCTTCAGTCAAGCCGCCGACGCTGGAGAACTCGTGTTGGACGTGCTTGATCCGTACCGAGGTAATCGCAGCTCCCTGCAACGACGAAAGCAGAATCCGACGCAACGAGTTTCCGAGCGTAGTCCCGAAGCCACGCTCAAACGGCTCGGCAACAAATTTACCAAAATGATCAGTTAACTCAGTTGCTTCGAGACGCTTCGGTTTGATCAGGTCTCTCCAGTTTTTGTACATATGTAAATTCTCCCTCTCAAGCTGCCTGATGAGGTGATTACTTGGAGTAGAGTTCGACGATCAACTGTTCCTGGAACTCAGGTGTCGTCAGCTCACTCCGTACCGGCAAGGCCTTAATCACGCCCTTGAACGCATCACGATCCAGCTCAACCCAGGACGGAACGCCGCGCCGCATGACACTATCAAGCGACTCGTTGAAACAGGCGATTTCGCGACTCTTCTCACGCAGGATGACAACATCGTCCGGACGAACCAGGTAAGATGGCACGTTTACCTTATGATCATTCACCTGGAAGTGACCGTGACGAACCAGAGTTCTTGCCTGAGCTCGTGATACGGAGAATCCGAGGCGGTAAACGATACTGTCAAGCCGTCGTTCGAGCAGCATCAGCAGATTTTCACCAGTGACACCCTTCATCCGGTCCGCCCGATCGAAGTACAGCCGGAACTGCTTCTCCTGCAAACCATAAGTTCGCTTCACCTTTTGCTTCTCGCGCAACTGAACACCATAATCAGAAACTTTGGTGCGACGCTGACCATGTTGACCCGGAGCATAATTACGTCGCTCAACGGCACATTTATCGGTATAGCATCTGTCCCCCTTAAGGAACAGCTTGGAATTTTCTCTTCTGCACTGACGGCAGACAGGACCTGAATACCTAGACAACTTCTTCCTCCTTAACGCTTAAACGCGACGGCGCTTGGGCGGACGGCAACCGTTATGCGGAATCGGGGTCACGTCCTTGATCATAGTTACGGTAAGGCCGGCCAGCGACAAAGCGCGCAAAGCAGACTCGCGTCCACTGCCGGGACCTTTCACATAGGCTTCTACCGAGCGCATACCATGCGCCATCGCCTTGTTGGCAGCTTCCTCGGCTGCCATCTGTGCTGCAAACGGAGTACTCTTACGGGAACCTTTAAAACCTTTTGCACCTGAGGTCGACCAGGCAACAACATTTCCCGCTGGATCGCAGATGGTCACAATAGTATTATTAAAGGTTGACTGAATATGCGCCACACCTTTGGCGATATTCTTTTTCTCAACCTTTTTACGCACAATCTTTTTACCTGACTTAGCCATTGATAACTCCGCTTATTTCTTTTTGCCGGCGACGGTCTTTTTCGGACCTTTACGGGTCCGGGAATTATTCTTGGTGTTTTGACCACGGACCGGAAGACCCCGGCGGTGTCGCAACCCACGATAGCAACCAAGATCCATCAAGCGTTTAATATTTATGGTTATTTCTCGACGCAGATCACCCTCAACACGGCAATCGCGACCAATGAGCTCACGGATTTTCGCAAGTTCAGATTCTGTTAAATCGTCGGTCCGCGCATTATAGTCAACGCCGGCCTCCGACAGAATTTTTTGCGATGTTGTTCGGCCAATCCCGTAGATATAGGTCATAGCCACTTCAATGCGCTTGTTGCGCGGCAAATCGACTCCAGCAATACGTGCCAATGTCTTATCCTCCTAGGGCCTTATCCCTGTCTTTGCTTGTGTTTAGGGTTCTCGCAGATGATCCGGACAACGCCCTTGCGCTTGATGACCTTACACTTCTCGCAGATTTTCTTTACTGAAGCTCTAACCTTCATCTTGAGATCCTTTTCTACAGATATTTCCGTTGATCGACAACCGTCGATCATATTTTCAATCATCCAAACGGGTCAGAATTTCCGGCCCATTCTCCGTTATCGCAATCGTGTGCTCAAAATGCGCTGACCGACGACCATCTATTGTCACCGCAGTCCAGCCATCGTCCAGGACTTTAACTGCCGGCAAACCGATGTTCACCATCGGTTCAATCGCCAGAGTCATGCCGACCTTGAGCTGCGGACCACGCGCAGGCGGTCCATAATTGGGAATCTGTGGATCCTCATGCAGCTGGCGACCGATTCCGTGGCCGACAAATTCGCGCACAACACTGAAATGATCCCGTTCAACGCGCGACTGCACCGCATGAGATATGTCAGAGAGCCGCCCGCCCGGCTGAGCAGCCGCTATGCCGAGAGTAAGGGACTCTTTAGTAACATCCAGCAGGCGTTGCGTTGTTTCATCAATCTTGCCGACCGGAATCGTAACCGCCGAATCACCGTAATAGTTGTCGATAATCAGGCCGAAATCGATACTGATGATGTCACCCTCCTGCAGCGCCTGCTGATTCGGGAAACCATGTACCACGCGATCGTTCGGCGAAGCACAAATAGTAAAAGGAAAGCCGCCATAGCCCTTGAAGGCCGGGCGTGCCTTCCACTTATGACAACGTTCTTCCGCCAAGCGGTCCAGCTCCAGCGTGGTGACTCCCGGTCTAATCCGTTCATGCAGCAATTGCAGAATCTCGGCCACTATCCGACCTGCCTTGCGCATCTTCTCAAGTTCGGACTGAGACTTGAGAACTATCACCCTAACCAGCCTGCAGGACTGAAACTATCCGCTGATGCACGGTCGCAATCTCCTGCATCCCATCGACGCGGCACAACAGCCCTTGCTGTCGATAGTAGTCTTCCAGGGGGACCGTCTGCTCGTGATACACATCCATCCGGGTACGAATTGTGGCTTCCTGATCATCGTCCCGCTGGATCAATACCCCACCGCATTCACGACACAAGCCGTCTTCGCGGGGAGGATCAAACCTGAGATGATACCCCTTGCCGCAAACACCGCAGGTCCGACGTCCGGTAAGACGCTCAACCAACGCATCGGTATCCACTTCCAGCGAAATGACCGAATCAAGCTCCTTACCCAACTCAGCCAATACCTTTTTCAACGCATCGGCCTGTGGAACCGTCCGAGGGAAACCATCAAGGATAAAACCGGCGCGACAATCTTCCTGCTGGAGCCGCTCACGAACAATACCGACGACAACTTCATCAGGCACCAACGCACCGGCATCCATGCATTCCTTGGCTTTCAGCCCCATCGTCGACTTCTCCCGGACTGCAGCACGCAACATATCACCGGTCGAAATCTGCGGAATGCCGAACTGTTCGACCAGCATCGCCGCCTGCGTACCTTTTCCCGCCCCCGGAGGCCCAAGCAAGATGAGTTTCATCACATCCAATCCTAACTGTGCCGACCCTTTAAAGTCACACCCTTCATAAATCCTTCATAGGATCTTGAGATCAGGTGTGCTTCAATCTGAGACGCTGTATCCATACCAACACCGACAACAATCAACAGCGAGGTTCCTCCAAAGAAAAAAGGAACATTCAACTGACTGATCAGAATCGTCGGCAATACACAAACAGCCGAAACATAGATAGCGCCGGCAAATGTCAAGCGCCCAAGAACGGTGTCGAGATAATCAGCGGTCTCTTTTCCGGGGCGGATGCCCGGGACAAAACCACCCTGATTCTTGATGTTCTCAGCGACGTTTACCGGGTTAAAGGTAATAGCCGTGTAGAAGTAGCAAAAGAAAACGATAAATGCAACATAAAAAAGGTTATAGACCCAGTGACTCGGTGTAAGAACAGCCGACATCGATTTAACCCACGGTGCGTCGATAAAGCTCGCTATCGTCGCCGGGAACATCATGATCGAACTGGCAAAGATCGGCGGGATAACACCACTCATATTGATCTTCAGCGGCAGGTGACTCGCTTGTCCCCCCATGTTCCGCATGCCGACAACCCGTTTGGCATAATGGATCGGCACACGTCGCTGAGCCCTCTCCATATAGACGATCGCTGCAACCACGAGTAACATCAGGGCAAGGATAAAGAGAACCACCGTCGGTGTCATCGCTCCGGTTTCAAGCAAGCGCACAGAGTTGACGATTGCCGACGGCATACCGGCCACGATACCGGCAAAGATGATCAGGGAGATACCGTTACCGATGCCACGCTCGGTTATCTGTTCGCCGAGCCACATGATAAACGCAGTCCCTGCGGTCAGAGTAATAACGGTCATCAGGATAAACCCGATACCGGGATCAGGCACGACCGGCTCACCGGCAGGACCGACCATCGACTGCAGACCGGTCGCAATCCCCGTCCCCTGAATAACCGCCAGGACAATCGTCCCGTAGCGCGTATACTGGGTGATTTTTTTCCGCCCCTGCTCCCCTTCTTTGGAGAGTTTTTCCACCGGCTCAAAAACAACCGTCAGCAGCTGCATAATAATCGATGAGCTGATGTACGGCATGATCCCGAGAGCAAACACCGCCATCTGCTTCAATGCACCACCGGTAAACGCACTCACGAGACCGAGCAGGGTTCCTTCGCTGCCTTCAAAAAACTTTGCCAGGACATGCGCATCGATTCCGGGAGTCGGAACGTGACAACCGACCCGATAAACGGCCAACATACCCAGGGTAAAGAAAATCCTGCGGCGCAGCTCCGGAATGGCAAAGATATTCTGCAGGGTCGACATAATTTAGATTACCTCGGCCTTACCGCCTGCTGCTTCAATTTTCTCGGCAGCCGATTTGCTGAATTTATGCGCCCGCACAGTCAGAGCCTTGCTTATATCACCATCAGCCAGGATCTTAACCCCGTCCTTGATACCGCCAACCAGGCCGACTTTACCGAGAGCTTCGATATCAACCACCGAACCGGCATCAAAGGAGTCAAGATCACGCAGATTCACCAAGGCGTAGACCTTTTTATTCAGTGACGTAAAGCCACGCTTCGGTAACCGCCGCTGCAGGGGCATCTGACCGCCCTCAAAACCGGGCTTAACACCGCCGCCGCTACGCGAATTCTGGCCCTTATGACCTCTGGCCGACGTTTTACCGGTACCAGAACCGGGGCCGCGACCAATACGCTTTCTATTTTTTGTTGAACCGGGAGCCGGTTTCAAATTACTTAAATCCATCTTCGCTGTCCTCTGCGTTATCAGTCTTCAACCGTAACCATATGTTCAACCTTGCGGATCATACCACGAATCTCCGGGGTATCCTGCAGGGCCACTGTCTGATGCAGACGCGTTAAGCCAAGGCCCTTGAGCACCTTGCCGAAATAAGCCTTACGACCGATCGGACTCTTCTTCAGGGTGACTTTTACTTCCGTTGTCATTTTACCGTCCTCCTTCAAAGGCCCTAATCGTTGTTGATACCGCGACGGGCGCGGATTTCTGCCGGACTTTTCAGCATCTTCAGGGCATTGATCGTTGCCTTGACCACGTTGTGCGGGTTATTGGAACCCAGACATTTGGTCAATATATTACCGACACCGACAGCCTCAAGGATCGGACGGACCGCACCACCGGCGATGACCCCGGTACCTTCAGATGCAGGCTTCAGCAGAACCCTGCCGGCACCATATTTACCGATAACATCGTACGGAATGGTTTTACCTTCCTGAATCGGGACGCTGATCAGGCTTTTACGAGCCTGTTCAACACCCTTGCGGATCGCTTCGGGAACTTCTTTCGCCTTGCCGAGCCCGTAGCCGACATGCCCGTTACCGTCTCCGACAACAACGAGAGCCGAAAAACTGAAGCGACGTCCGCCTTTTACGACCTTGGCGTTACGGTTAATATGAACGACCCGGTCGGTCAATTCTAATTTATCAGGATCAATGCGCAGCACAGCCAATCTCCTCTACAACTTCAGTCCGGCTTCCCGTGCAGCATCAGCAAGCGCCTGAACGCGCCCCTGGTACAGGAAACCGTTACGGTCGAAAACGACCTTAGTAATATTCTGGTCAAGAGCCTTCTTGGCGATAGCACTCCCGACGGCCTTAGCTGCCTCTACGTTACCACATTGAGCCAAATCAATATTTTTGCTGAGCGTCGAAGCTGCGACCATCGTTTTCCCGGAAGCGTCTTCAATAATCTGGGCATAAATATGCTTGGCACTGCGGAAGACAGAGAGCCGGGGGCATTCAGTGGTCCCACGCACTTTTTTTCTAACACGCGTCTGGCGCTTCAGCCGGGCAACACGTCGTTTCTGGGATTCGTTCACAGTCATGCTCCTTAATGAAATTCAGACTTATTTACCGGCCTTACCAGCCTTGCGCAATATTCTTTCATCCGCATATTTGATGCCCTTGCCTTTATATGGCTCAGGTCTACGGAACGAACGGATCTTTGCCGCTGCCGAACCAACCAGCTGCTTATCGATACCTTTGACCGACAGCTTGGTCTGTTTTTCGATATCGACAGAAATCCCTTCAGGCAATTCATAGACAACCGGGTGGGAATATCCGAGAGCGAGGGTCAGAACCTTACCGCTGATTTCCGCACGGTAACCGACGCCATTGATCTCCAGATCCTTCTGGAATCCGGTTGTGACACCGACGACCATATTGTTGATCAGCGCACGCGTCAAGCCGTGCAATGCAGTATCCCGCTTCTCATCAGTAGAACGGGCAACAATAATCTGCCCGGTTTCCACGGCAATACTCATACGCTCATGAAGATCCTGCGAAAGAGTCCCCTTGGGACCCTGAACCGTCATTTTGTTACCGTCAAGTGAAACCTTGACACCCGCAGGAATGACGACGGGGAGTTTACCAATACGTGACATTGTCGATACTCCTTGTTCTACCAGACGGTACAGATGACTTCGCCGCCAACCTGAGCCTTACGCGCTGCGACATCATCAAGAACCCCCTTGGAGGTCGACAATATCGATGCACCAAGGCCATTCTTTACACGGGGAATCTCATCTTTACCAACATAAATACGACGGCCAGGAGTCGAGATCCGCTTGATTTCATGGATAACCGGCTCCTGATGATCATCATATTTCAGATAAATACGCAGAACGCCCTGCTTGTTATCACTGATCGTTTTAAAGTTTTTGATATAACCAAGGTCCTTCAGGACGGTAGCAACAGCAACTTTGACGTTGCTGGAGGGAATATCAAGCTTGGCATGGCCTGCCATCCCGGCATTACGAATACGGGTCAGCAGATCCGCCATCGGATCGGTCATAGACATCGGTGGTACTCCTCTTTGCTGTTACCAGCTGGACTTGACAACGCCGGGAACTTTCCCTTCGGATGCCAGTTTCCGCAGACAAATTCTGCACATGTTAAATTTACGGTAGTAAGCGCGGGGACGACCGCAGATCGGGCAGCGGTTGTACTCCCTGACGGCAAATTTCTTCGGCCGTTTCGCTTTAGCAATCATCGATTTTTTTGCCACAATATCCTCCGCTATCCAGTCTATTTTCTGAACGGCATGCCAAGTCCGGCCAGCAGTGCACGGCCTTCCTCGTCAGTTTTTGCCGTTGTTACAATCGTGATGTTCAGACCGGATACCTTGGCAATCTTATCCAGGTCGATCTCCGGGAAAATCAATTGCTCACGGATACCGAGAGTATAATTGCCACGACCGTCAAAAGCCTTCGACGAAACACCTTTAAAATCACGGACACGCGGCAGAGCGACGTTAATCAGGCGGTCAAGGAATTCCCAAGCGCGATTCTGCCGCAAAGTGACGCAGGTTCCGATGGCCATCTCCTCACGCAACTTAAAAGTTGCGATCGATTTTCTGGCCCGGGTAATCACTGCCTTCTGACCGCCGATCCGCTCCAGTTCCTCTACTGCGGACTCCAGTAATTTCGGATTCTGAATCGCCTCACCGAGACCCATGTTCAGAACAACTTTTTCGATCTTCGGAACTTCCATCACATTTCTGTAGCGGAATTCCTTCATCAGGGCAGGAACCTGCTCCTGAAGATATGCCTGTTTCAACCTGGCCATCGAACTCTCCGTTTATTTATCAACACTCGCGTTGCATTTTTTGCAGTAACGGGCCTTGCTACCATCCTCGAGCTTCCGCACACCCGTTCGAGTCGGCTCATTACACGAGCCGCAGACCAACATGACGTTGGAGATACTCAGCGGTGCTTCCTTCTCGACAATCCCCCCCTCCGGATTGATCTGCGAGGGGCGGGTATGACGCTTGATGACGTTGAGATTTTCAACCACAACGCGACCCTTGGCGGGGAAAACGCGCAAAACCTTGCCAGTTTTGCCCTTTTCCTTGCCGGCGATAATTCTCACCATGTCGTCTTTTTTGACATGTAATTTGATTGTAGCCATCGCTTTGACTCTCCAACAGTCGAAAGTTATAGAACTTCGGGGGCCAGCGAAACGATCTTCATAAAGTGCCGGGCTCGCAGTTCTCTGGCGACCGGGCCAAAGATACGGGTACCGATCGGCTCATTCGCGGCATTGACAACAACTGCAGAGTTGTTGTCAAAACGGATAAAAGAACCGTCCGGACGAGGAACTTCTTTAGCGGTTCGCACGATAACCGCACGGACCACATCGCCCTTCTTGACCTTCGAATTCGGCAGCGCCTCTTTGACACTGCAGATAATAATGTCGCCGATACCGGCGTACTTACGTTTGGACCCACCGGGAACTTTGATACAGCAAAGTTTCTTGGCTCCGGAGTTGTCCGCCACGCTGAGCATGGATTGCATCTGGATCATGACTTACTCTCCTACGCGGTAACGGCCTTCTCCAGGACCTGGCGTACACGCCAGCGTTTGTCTTTCGACAAGGGTCTGGTTTCGACTATAAGGACTTTATCACCTACGCCACAGCTGTTCGCCTCATCATGAGCCTTACAGTTGACTTTGCGTTTGATATATTTCTTGTAAATGCTGTGTTTGACCAGACGATCAACCCGTACGACGACGGTCTTGTCCATCTTGTCACTTACCACAACGCCGACCCGGGTTCTCCGGTTACCTCGTTCCTGACTCATTGATTCCTCACACCCGCTAGGCGTTCAGCTTGCAGTTAAGAGCTGTTTTAACGCGTGCGACATCTCTCCGTACCTGAGAAACCCGGGAAGTATTCTCCAGGTGCCCGGTATGGAGCTGAAAACGCAGGTTGAACAGTTCCTGCTGCAGTTCGGCTGTTTTTGCCTGCAACTCTTCGACACTGAGGTCTTTAATTTCACTAGCTTTCATCGCCAGCCTCTCTTTTCACAAACTTGGTCTTCATCGGCAGCTTGTGAGCAGCAAGACGAAATGCCTCGCGAGCAACGTCTTCTTTCACACCCTGCATCTCATAAATGACATGACCGGGCTTCACTACAGCAACCCATTTTTCCGGGGAGCCCTTCCCTTTACCCATCCGAGTTTCAGCGGGTTTGCTGGTCAACGGTTTGTGCGGGAAAGTGCGGATCCAGATTTTTCCACCCCGTTTAATATAACGGGTCATGGCACGGCGGGCAGCCTCAATCTGACGAGAAGAGAGCCAACCGCACTCCAAGGCCTGCAGGCCGTAATCACCGAAGTTGACCTCAGTCCCACGGGACGCCTGACCGGTCATCCGCCCGGTGAACTGTTTTCTACGCTTAACCTTTTTCGGCATTAACATGACAAGTTACTCCTGATCAGCCTGCCGGCTGTTCTTTCTCTTTACCAAGGACTTCACCCTTGAAGATGAGTACCTTAACACCGATGATCCCGTAGGTCGTTTTCGCCTCAGCGAAACCGTAATCGATGTCTGCCCGCAGGGTATGCAGGGGCACCCGACCTTCGCGGTACCATTCAGTCCGACTCATCTCAGCACCACCCAGGCGTCCGGCACAGTTAATCTTGATCCCCTTGGCGCCAAACTTCAGAGCCATGCTGACACTGCGCTTCATGGCACGACGGAAAGCGACCCGACGCTCAAGTTGCAGGACAATATTCTCCGCCACTAACTGAGCATCAACTTCCGGCTTACGAACTTCCTGAATATTGATAAAACACTCATCAGTCGTAATCTTGGCCAAGTCCTTCTTCAACACCTCAACCTCGGCACCCTTTTTACCGATGATAATACCCGGCCGAGCAGCGAAAATATTGATCTTGACCTTATTGGCAGCACGCTCCAGCTCAATCTTCGAGATGCCTGCGTGATAAAGGCGCTTCTTCAAGAAATTGCGTAGCTTTAAATCAGCATGCAGCTTTTCCGCATAATCAGCATCTGCATACCAGCGGGATTCCCAAGTCCGGTTGATCCCCAGACGAAACCCTATCGGATGAACTTTCTGGCCCAAAGGGACACCTCCTCGACTTACTTAACGTCCAGAACCACGGTGATGTGGCTGGTCGGTTTACGAATCCGGCTGGCGCGCCCCTGAGCACGGGGAAGAAAACGCTTCAGAACCGGTCCCTGATCAACCACAACTGTCTTGACAAACAGCTGATCAACATCAGAGACACCCTTCTGTTCAGCATTTGCAACAGCTGACTTCAACAATTTAGACAAAATAGGCGCGGTTTTCTGCGGGGAAAACTGGAGAATATTCATAGCCTCCTGAATCCCTTTACCGCGTACCATATCGACAACGAGTCTCGCCTTGCGCGGGGAAAGGCGGACGTTCCTTAGTTTAGCTTGTGTTTCCATTACTCGGAACTCCTGTCAGGAATCGCGGTGCTTACTTTCTGACCTTGCTCTTCTTATCGGAACCGTGGCCATAGTAGGTCCGTGTGGGAGCAAACTCACCCAGCTTATGACCAACCATGTTCTCACTGACGAACACCGGGATGAACTTCTTACCATTATGTACGGCAAAAGTCGAGCCTACGAATTCCGGAATAATTGTCGAACGACGCGACCAGGTTTTAATCACCTTATTCCGGCTCACTTCACCTTCGAGGTCCACCTTACGCAACAAACATTCCTGAACGTAAGGTCCCTTCTTAACTGATCTTGCCACGGTTGTCTCCTAATGCCTGTATCTAAAAATTACTTTTTATTTCTACGGCGCACGATAAACTTGTCGGTGCGTTTATTGGTCCGGGTTTTATAGCCCTTGGTCGGCACCCCCCAGGGAGTCACCGGGTGACGTCCACCGGAACTCTTGCCTTCACCGCCGCCATGCGGGTGATCAACCGGGTTCATCGCTACACCACGAGACTGTGGACGTTTACCGAGCCAGCGGTTACGGCCGGCCTTACCGATTTTAATCTTTTCGTGGTCCAGGTTACCGACCTGGCCGACAGTTGCACAACACTCCTGCAGAACCAGTCGAACCTCACCGGAAGGCAAACGCAACTGCGCGTAACGACCTTCCTTGGCAGCGATCATCGCGTAGGCACCGGCGCTGCGAGCCATCTGCCCCCCCTTGCCGACCTTAAGCTCGACATTATGCACCCAGGTGCCGAGCGGTATCGACTTGATCATCATCGCGTTACCGGGGGTGATATCGGCAGTCTCGCTGGCAACAACGGTAGCACCGACGTTCAGACCCTTCGGGGCCAGGATGTAGCGCTTTTCGCCATCGGCATAAAACAACAGCGCGATACGTGCGCTACGGTTCGGGTCATACTCAATGGAGGCGACCTTGGCCGGCACTTCTTTCTTATCACGACGGAAATCTATGATCCGATACTTCTGCTTATGGCCACCGCCGGTATGCCGTTTGGTAATACGACCATAATTGTTACGGCCGCCGGATTTTTTCAGCGGTGCTATCAGCGATCTTTCCGGCGTGGACGTGGTGATCTCTTCGAACGTTGAAGAGGTCATATGACGTCGGCCCGCCGAGGTCGGATTATATTTCTTGATACCCATGATTAGCTACTCCATACCTGCAAAGCGCGCGGCCTTACACACCATAAAAATCGATATTGTGACCTTCTTCAAGAGTCACGTAGGCTTTCTTCCAGTTGTTGCGCTGACCGATATTGGAACCGACACGCTTGACCTTGCCACGCTGCTGCACCGTATTCACCGCCTTGACCTTGACGTCAAAAGCCTTTTCAACGGCCTGCTTGATCTCGATCTTGTTCGCAGTGCGGGAGACCTCAAAAGAGACAATCTGAGCTGCATCTTTCAGCAGATTGGCCTTTTCGGTGATCAACGGCTTGCGAATAATTTCATGCAGTGGTTTCATTTCTCCAGTGCTCCTTCGATTTCGCTGACCGCAGCATCGGTCAACACCAGGTTGGGATACTTGAGAATGTCATAAACATTGACGCCGGCAGCGCGCAAAACTTTAACATTACGCAGGTTACGGGCTGATAATTCAACCTTATGGTCTGCCTGATCAATAACAACCAGCGCACCCTCAAACTCAAATCGCGCCATCAGCTGAGAAAAAGCCTTAGTGCTGATCGATTCGAGATTCAGGTCTTTAAGTACTGTCAACTTCTCAGCCTGGTAGCGAACCGAAAGGGCGCTGCACAGAGCGGCCTTCTTAACTTTACGGTTCAGCTTGAAAGCATAGGAACGTGGCTGCGGTCCGAATGCCACACCACCACCGACAAAGTGGGGCGCACTCACTGTACCCTGCCGAGCGTTACCGGTGCCCTTCTGACGATAGGGCTTCTTGCCGCCACCGGCGACAGCACTACGGGTCTTGACCGCAGCAGTCCCCTGGCGACGAGCAGCCAGCTGATAACGAACCATGTCGTGCAGCAGATATTCTTTGACTTCGGTATTAAAAACCGCATCTGCGATTTCACGTTCGCCGACCTGCGTCTTGTTCTGATCAAATATTGTTACAGTTGCCATTTTCTACTCCTGAGTCCGTGCACTTAGGCCTTGATTCCCTTGCGGATCATGACCAGTCCGTTTTTCGGTCCCGGCACAGCACCACGCACAAGAATAAGGTTTTGTTCCGGGCGGACATCGACAACAATCAGATTCTGGGCCGTGACACGTGCATTCCCCATCTGGCCGGCCATCTTCTTGCCCTTGAAAACTTTTGACGGCCACGCCGACTGGCCAATTGCACCGGGGCCGCGTCTAAACATGGAACCGTGACTGGCGCGACCACCGGCAAAGCCCCAACGTTTCATGACCCCTTGGAAACCTTTACCCTTGCTGGTACCGGTGATATCGATGCGGTCACCCGGTTTGAACATGTCACAGGTAACTTCGTCACCGACCTGGCAATCTTCAGCGCTGTTAAACTCACGCACGAGAGTAAAAGCACCCTTGCCGGCCTTCTTGAAATGACCCATTGCCGGTTTGTTGGTCCGATGCACCTTTTTAGGGCCGAACCCGAGCTGAACAGCTTCGTAGCCGTCAGATACAGCCGTCTTTTTCTGCAGGATGGTGCAGGGGCCCGCCTCAAGTACGGTCACCGGAATCCGCTGCCCATCGGCAGCAAAGACCTGACTCATCCCGATTTTCTTTCCTAACAGTCCGTTAATCATTACTGATGCCCTTAACTCGCTATTGCCGTGATCGCTTAGAGCTTGATCTCAACATCAACACCGGCCGACAGATCGAGCTTCATCAAAGCATCGACGGTCTGCTGGGTCGGTTCCATAATATCCAGGAGACGCTTGTGAGTCCGGATCTCGAACTGTTCGCGACTCTTTTTGTCAACATGCGGTCCACGCAGCACACAGTACTTGTTTATGATCGTCGGCAATGGAATCGGGCCGACCAGTCGCGAACCGGTACGCTTGGTGGTGTCAACAATTTCAGCGACGGCCTGATCAAGCAAAGAATGATCATAGGCCTTCAGACGAATTCTGATTTTCTGAGTAGACATTACTTAATTCCCCTATATTACTCGACGACTTCGCTGACCACGCCGGCACCGACAGTACGGCCACCTTCACGGATTGCGAAGCGCAGTTCCTTATCCATTGCGATCG